>NZ_JAUBUJ010000120.1:0-23649 GCF_036705405.1 Microcoleus sp. B13-B6 | reverse complement strand
TTCTTGCACCCTTACTACTTTTTTGGTCGGAAAACCCATACACTGTTTACTTTTCTCACTGATTCAGCAAGCCCTATTTAAAGTTACGTCTATCAATGTATCAGTTTTCCCTACACTCCCGCATCCGATTTTTCTGAATAAGTATTTTTCTCTCAGCCTTCAAATGGTTGTGATTGCTTGAGACAGAGCTCATGATCGACGCCGGAAGGGTGATACCGCTGGCATTTCCCGACATTCGCGTTTCCGTTGAGAGACTTTTGGGGTGAGTCAGGGCGATCGCACTAAATTTGAAAAAGTATTGACAAAATCAATCAGCTATGTTATGAGCCTAGATGCGGGAGTATAGCTCAGTTGGTTAGAGCAGGTGACTCTTAATCTCAAGGTCGAAGGTTCAAGTTGACAGTAGGGTGCGTCGCTATCAGATTTTTTAGGTTTCTCAGTAGATGGCTGATGGCGACGCACCCTACGGCTATAATTTTTAAATCCAAAATCCAAAATTTAAAATCCAAAATTCAAAATAATTCACCTTCCCACGCCGCGATCGGGAGGCTCCTCGTCCGGGACAGGCAAAGAACTGGGCCTTACCTGCCGCTCCAAATACTTGCTCAAAGCGTAAGCGATATCCCCGCGAGTCATCGGCTTCAAAGGATTAATCTTATTAGTTGCGATATCAACATTAACAAACCCTTCATAAAGTGCAGTAGCCAGAGACTTTCTAGCCCAATTAGGAATTTCGCCTGCATCTGGATACTTAGCTAAAATTTCGGAAATGCTGGGATCGGGAAACTGAAAAACCCCGTAAGCCTGAGCAAAAATCGCCAAAGCTTCAGCGCGAGTCACCCTTTGATTTGGGAAAAACATTCCGTCGCGATATCCACTCATCGTTCCCGTTTTCAAAGCAGTTTGAATCGCACTGTAAGCCCAGTAACTCTTCGGTACGTCCGGCAATTCCCTATCCGGTTTCTGAGCGGTTTTCCGGCGTTCCAAACCAAAAGTTTTCACTAAAATCACCGCCAAATCGGCGCGACTGACAAGGCCATCAGCATTAAAATTGCCACTGGCATCTTTATTCATCAATCCAGCACTCACAACCCGATCGATCGGGTCAATTATTTGTTGAGATTGAACCGCCATTGGGACTCCTTGCATTAGCGCGATCGCCAAAAAAATACTCACTAACTTTTTCACGATTTTAATCCTTTCTGTCGCTAAAACCATCATGAAAACAGCAGTAATATTTTTTCTGGTTCCATCAGTATTATTCTATGGTTTCGGCGGTGCGCTAGATTTGGGGATTATATATTAAAATCAAACATTTGCTTCTGGCAAAGCGCCCTGCATTTTACCCAACCAATCAATCAAATTATCCAATTGCTTTTGGGCCGTCAAAACCGCCATACCCCGAATAGTAACCTTCCCCTTGCTGTAGACAAAACGAGAGCGCAAATGTTCCGGCAAATTAGCCTTGAGTAAATTCCAAGCAGGCTCTTCCATAGCGGTTTCCAAAACTATGTTCTGCTTATTCTCCGGCTTAATCCGAGAAAAACCGATTTTTTTAGCAATTTGTTTGAGTTCGACCACACGGATAAGTTGCTGGGCTGGCAGAGGAATTGGCCCATAACGATCGCACCAATCAGCCTGAATCTGCTGTAACTCTTCTGAGTTATTAGCAGAAGCCACAGACCGATAAGCGCTCATCTTTTGATCCAAATCTGCGATGTAATCAGCAGGAATAAACGCCGTCAAAGTGAGGTCAATTTGCGCGTCCTCCACTTTCGGAATTTCCTGACCCTTAATTTCCCGAATAGCCTCCTCTAACATTTCAGCATACAAATCAAAACCGATCGCCTCCATTTGACCAGATTGTTCAGTACCCAAAACATCACCCGAACCGCGAATTTCCATATCTCGGACAGCCAACTGATAGCCCGAACCCAACTGCGCGAACTCTTGAATTGCCCGCAGCCTCTGCCTTGCAGCATCAGACAGTTGGTTCTGTTTGGGGTAAAACAGCCAAGCATGAGCTTGAATCCCCGCGCGTCCCACCCGTCCCCGCAACTGGTAAAGCTGACCCAAACCAAACTTCTGCGCGTCTTCAATTAAAATGGTATTGACTCGCGGAATATCCAAACCCGACTCAATAATCGTCGTACACACCAAAATATCAAACTCCGCCGCGCTGAAAGTCAGCATGATGGATTCTAGTTCCGACGCCTCCATTTGACCGTGGGCGATCGCAATTCTGGCAGACGGAACCATCTCCTGCAACTGAACGGCCAACTCATCAATCCCCTCAATCCGTGGCACCACGTAAAAAACCTGACCGCCCCTATCCAATTCTTGACGAATTGCCGATCGCACCACTTCCGGGTTATAGGGAGCCAAATGCGTCTGAATCGGGCGTCGGCTGGGAGGCGGAGTCGAAATCAAACTCATCTCGCGAATCCCCGACAGCGACATATACAAAGTCCGGGGAATCGGCGTTGCTGTCAGAGTCAGAACATCTACCTCTGTTTTGAGAGATTTAATCGCTTCCTTTTGCTTAACTCCAAACCGCTGTTCTTCATCCACCACCAACAAGCCCAAATCCCGAAATTTAATCGCCTTGCTCAAAACAGCTTGAGTACCGACAATCACATCTAATTCCCCAGTCGCCAAACGCTTGTGAATCTCCCGGCGCTCGGTTTCCGTGCGAAAGCGATTGAGCAAACCAACTTCGATCGGATAAGGGGAAAAACGCTCCGAGAGCGTGTGATAGTGCTGTTGGGTCAAAATCGTCGTCGGCGCGAGCAAAGCCACCTGCTTGCCCGCCGTAACCGCCTTAAAAATCGCTCTCAGAGCCACTTCTGTCTTACCAAAACCGACATCGCCGCAGACCAAGCGATCCATCGGTCGATCGCCCTCCATATCGCGTTTGACATCCTGAGTTGCCTTCAACTGATCCGGGGTTGGCTGGTAAGGAAAAGAATCCTCCAATTCTTGTTGCCAAGGCATATCAGGAGGAAAAGCGTAACCTGTTTGTTTAGCTCTTTTAGCATAAAGATTCAGCAAATCCACTGCCAATTTCTTAACAGCTTTGCGAACCTTAGTTTTAGTTTTTTCCCAAGTTTGACCTGTCAGCTTGTTTAGATCCGGTACTTTATCGCCTACAGTCCGAAACCTGGACAAAGCGCCCAATTGATCTGCCGCCACCCTCAGAGTACCGTCAGCGTATTGAATCAATAAATATTCGCGAGTTTCTCGATCGATCGTCAAACGTTCCAACTTGATAAATTTGCCCACTCCGTGCTGGCGGTGAACCACATAATCACCTGGGCTTAATTTATTCGGATCTACTTGCTTAGAAGCAGCGCGACGGCGCTTGCGGACGTAGCTAAAAGTAGCGAGAGAATGCTGACCGTAAAATTCCCGATCGGTAATTAACACAATCCGAAAAGTCGGCAGAATAAAACCTTCCAATTCTGCCAGCCCGCTGTACTTCAAAGCAACCGGAATGTGCTGCAATTGCAACTTATCGATCGCCAAATAATCGCGCGGATTCACCACAAACTGAGCCGGACAGTCGTGTTCCGACAGCAGAGAAACCGATCGGCTCGGTTGAGCCGAAACCAGAAAAATGGTAAAACCCCGATCGCGCTCTTCCCTGAGCATTTGAGACAGCTTCGCAAATTGGTGAGGCATCACCGGCACAGGCCGAGAAGCCAAATTAATCGCAGACGGTAGCTGGTCGCCCTCCGCAGAGCTTTGAATTTTTTTAGCTGTAGAATCTTCTGCCAATTCAGAAAGTTCTAGCCGCTCGAAAGCTGCGACATCTGCCATCGATTCAGCAAACGTGCGGTGAATTTTTGGAACTTTCAAATTAGCAATTGGCAATTTTTCTGTTGCCTCACCAGCAACAACAGATTCCCGATTGCAATTATTCCACTGTTCCTGTGCATTCTCATACCAGCGGTCGCTGTGAGCTTCGCACCCTTGGGGTTCGTCAATAACAACTAAAGTATTTTCTGGCAAATAATCTAACAAAGATGCAGGTTGCTCGAACGCTAAACCCAACAACCTGCGGACAAATTTTTCCGCTTCATTTTCGGGTTCATTTTCTGTGTCAACAGAGCCTATGTGGTTGATTTCGTCAACCTTTTTTTCAGATAAAACTGCTTTAATAATTGTGTTAAAATTAGTAGGAGTTAACACCAACCGATCGACCTTATCGAGCGATCGCTGGGAAGACGGGTCAAACTCCCGAATTTGCTCCAAATCATCCCCAAACCATTCCAGCCGCACTGGCAACTCAGCCGCTACCGGAAATACATCGACAATATCGCCCCGGCGACTCCACTGGCCCTCCATTTCTACCAGAGTCACTCGATCGTACCCCATCGACACCAGTTGGCGGTCAAGTATCTTCGAGTCTTGAACCGCACCTCGCTTCAGCGTCAGACAGTAGGGTTCAAAAGCAGCAGGTGGCGGCAAGTGAGACTGGAGAGCTCTTTCGGTAGCTACAATCGCGATCGGCTTAGAATTAGCGTTTGTTTCTCGTTTCTCGACCAAATCCGCCAGCACCTGCATTTGTCCCCAAGTCATTTCGTTCTCGTCGGAGTAAGATAGCTCGTAGGGCGAAGCCTCCGAAGTTGGGTAAAAATGCACAGTCTGCCAGCCCATAGCCTCCAGCCCTGCCACCCAGCGGCCCGCTTCTTCTAGAGTGGCCGTCACTACCAGTAAACTCCGCCCTTCTTGTTGTGCGAGGGCGGAAGCTACTAAACCTTTGGGCAACCGGGCGATGCCGTTGAGTTGCAAGCAGCGATGGCGCTTGAGCTTGTTGAGGAGTTCTGTGGCTAGGGGCGATCGCCCCAGGGTACGAATTATTGAAGAGAAAGTCATGCGCTTTTAATTTTAATCCCTGATCGGCGAAGGCTCTTTCCCTTGGCCTGTTAAGGAGATTGTACGACAAACATTCATGATTGTGCCGCTCTGCTGTTGACGCCTTGGAACTTAACTGGAGATAGATTTCTGCTTTAATATGTCGATCCTGCGATCGCGATCGAGCCAGTTCCGTTAATCTAGTGACAGGTTTAGAAAAAATTTCGATTTTGCGATCGAGATTTGCAGCTTCCAGACCTCTCCTGTCAGAAACCTCAGCTATCAGGCGTGAGGCTTGAAAGAGAAATCTAACAGGCCATTCTGACCAGACTAAGCTTTAAATAGCTATGTTATTTAGGTCACGACACCCGCTTGATGCGAAGCTAGTCCCTTGCTCTGTCGCTAGTGGTTAAACAGTCTTAAGGTCACGCTCGACAGTGCTGCTAGCCGGCGCAAGCCTTTATAACTTTGTCGAAGCTAACTTTACCCCAGAAATGGGAGTTTGGGGCAACCATTCCCCAAAAATCGGAGAGGTTGCATAAAATTCCCTCTCCGACCCCGAAAGGGGATTTAATTCAATGTAAAGCCGTCCTATAAGGACGGGGCTTCAGACCCAGTTTTTTGGTGACTGCACCCAAAGACGGATACCCTGCCACGTACTCAAGTTGTGAAGATCGAAGAATTTTAGACATTAGGGAAATCCCCCAGATACTGGCGGCGTCGTCAATCTAAAATCTAAAATCTAAAATCTAAAATCGACTAACCGGGCACAGCGCTTCGCCGTTACTACCGAAAATTTTAGAAATGTCCCCAAGTACCGATATTCTGATTGTTCTCCTGCTAATTTTCCTCAATGGCTTGTTTGTGATGTCAGAGATGGCCATCATCTCTGTACGGAAGGTGAGACTGCAACAGATGGCCAACCAAGGTTCAGCCAATGCCCGCGTAGCCTTGGATCTGGCTAATGCCCCCAATCAGTTCTTGCCGACAGTTCAAATCGGGATTACGATGCTGGCCATTCTGTCGGGCGCTTTCGGAGAAACGACGATTTCTAGAAGAGTAGAGCCTTTGTTGCGCCTGATCCCTGCCCTCGCGCCCTATTCTCAGACGATCGCCTCAGTAGTAGCAGTTTTAACCATCACTTATCTGACCTTAATTATCGGCGAACTTGTGCCGAAGCGGCTAGCGCTCAACAACCCGGAGCCGATCGCCTCAAGCGTAGCAATTCCCATGCGAATGCTCTCAAAAATTGGCGCTCCTGCGGTTTATTTGTTAAGTCATTCCACTGACTTAGTGATGCGGCTGATGAGGATATCGCCCTCGACAGAACCGCAAGTTACAGAAGAGGAAATTAAAGTTTTAATCGAGCAAGGAACCGAAGCCGGAACCTTTGAAGAAGCCGAACAAGACATGGTAGAAAGAGTCTTTCGTTTGGGCGATCGGCGAGTCAGCGCCTTAATGACCCCGCGTCCCGATCTTACCTGGCTTGACCTCGACGACTCAGTAGAAGAAAACCGCCAAAAAATGCTCGGCAGCGGTCATTCTCGGTTTCCCGTGTGTCAGGGAGGGCTCGACAACGTTGTAGGTTTAGTACACGTTACTGATATGCTGTCTCGGACTTTAACTGGTCAACCCCTAGATTTAAGCGCTTCTTTACGACGACCGTTATTTGTACCGGAAAGCACGCGGGGTTTAAAAGTATTAGAACTTTTCAAACAATCTAGCAATCAAATTGCCTTGGTAGTAGACGAATACGGCGTCATTCAAGGATTGGTTACAGTCAACGACATTTTAGTCGAACTCGTTGGCGACTTTCCCTCGATTGAAGATGCTGACGAGCCGGAAGCCGTGCAGCGCGAAGACGGTTCTTGGCTGTTAGACGGAATGCTAGCAGTCGAAGATTTTTTTGAGATATTTGGAATCGAAGAATTGTCAGCAGAACACAAAGGAAGTTACCACACAATGGGCGGTTTTGTGATTACAAATTTGGGCAAAATTCCCACAGCAGCCGAGCATTTTGAGTGGAACGGTTTGCGCGTGGAAGTAGTCGATATGGACGGGAACCGAGTTGATAAAGTCTTGGTAATGCCGATCGACTCAGCGGGCGATCGCTCCCCCAGCCAGCCAAAAACCCAAAACTAAAAACCATGTAATTTTAATCCATCGACATAATACCCGTAGGGGCGGGTTCACCAACCCTCATCGCCGGAAACAAACAATCTCAAAAACCCGCCCCCACCCAACGATAAATCATCACCTACATTTAGGAATTAAATATAAATATCAGGTTGATGTGAATTATTGGTGAGTGGGGCGGGTTTTTATATATTGTTGGTTATCGTTATATATTGGCAGGTTTACCCGCTCCTACGAGTTCGCAAATTGTACAATAACGAATCAACCAGACATAATATCAATTCTTCTTTTTTCTTTCCTCCTTCCGCAAAGCTTCCAGAATAGAACGGCCCACATAATCACTAAAAATTACTTCCCCAGCTTTATTGTAATGACAGCAGCTATCTACATAAACAGCATCTTTAGTCCCATCAAATACATTTACACCATTCAATATATTAATATTATTTTTTTCCAAATTAGGAAACTTTTTGAAAAGAGCCGGATATCCAATTTCTACAGATTTAGCATAAGGAGTCTCCTTGTTAAAAGCAATCTTCTTTTCGGCTTCACCAAACACCCTTTTCGTCTGATAATATTGATTAGGCTGAAGAACATGAAAATAAGGCACATTACTAGCTGACAGCACTTTGTGCATAAAAATTGAACTTTTTGCCCAATTCCATGCCATTTTTTCAAAAGCTACTGAATCCGGTAAAACCGCCTTATTAGTATTGATATAAATAACGCTGCTACTGTCATCTTTTTGTTGTTTAGTCTGTTCTTCTTCAAACTTAAGAACATCTGCTTTATAGTTATTTACTAGATGTTGAACGTAAACAGAAGTCAAAGCATCGCACGCAGCTAAAGAGCAGTTTTGTAAACGTTCCAAACCCTGATTAATCCTAGTTTTATTTTCTTGAATTCTGAGAGTTGCTTCCATAGCCTTAGTAGAAAGGCTATTATTCGCGAAGTTAGCCAGTGGCAAAATATGCTGAATGCTTGGCATCGCCAAATCGACGTGATTTTTATTGTTTAAGTTAGAAAGTGCTACTTCATTAAAGCCATCTATATTGACGACCATATCTAATTCTTGACCTAAAGCCAAAAAGTAGTTTAAAATTAATAATTGCTGCGGCTGTTTGTAGCCTCCCGTTGCAAAAGACAAAATTACAAATTCTTTATCTTTTAAACCGGGCAACTGTTTGAGGTATTTAGGTAAAATTTGATTCTGAACTTGAAATATTGCATAATCAGAAGCCACAGAACCGCCAAAAACTCCTATAAAAAACTGATTATTTTTAGTTTTTTTGAGAGGGTAATCGTAAGGAGAAATAAACCCATAATTATTGACTTTAAAACCCGGTCGAAAATCGCGGCTGGGTTTTTGAATAAACCCAAAAAAAGGATGAAATCTTTCCACAATAGACTGATTCAGCCGCACTCCTTCTAAATTTATTCCTAAATCCGACTTATCTTGCACTTTTTCTCTAGTATAGAAAAATTGCTTGTGCTTGACAAAATACCATCCCAAGGAACCGAGTTCCAGGAAAACCAGTAAAAGCGCTAAGTTAATCAAAGTTATCTTGAGAACTTCTTGTCCGTTTTTGAGGAATTTTAAATCTTTCATAAACTTTTATTTCGACTCTCTTACTACTTTAATAATTGAACTAGAAACATAGTTTGCCAATACTTCGTCTCCGACTGAATTATAGTGGCAGCAGGCATCTTTGTAAACCGTCTCTTTTGTATTATCTAAAATATTCACTGCGCTAAAAACATTAACCCCAGCTTTTTGCAAATCATCGACTTTAGACAACAATACCGGATAACCTTTTTTCACCCCTTCAATGTAGGGACTCTCTGTGTTAATCGCGATTTCCTTTTCCTTGGCGGTAAACGCTCGCTTAGTAGGATAATACTGGTTGGGCTGGATAAAGTGAAAATACTTAATCTTTCTACTTGATAAAATTTGATTCATCCCGATCGACGATTGGTACCACATTGATGCCATTTTGTCAAAAGCAGCGGCATCCTGCAAAACAGAGTCAGCTTTGGGAATGTACACTATACTGCTATTTGCCGTGTCTGGGTTGGATGGTTTAACTTGCGAATCGTACTTGAGCACTGCTTGCTGGTAATTGTTGACTAATTGTTTCACCTGTAGCGAGGTGACAGCGTGACACAAAGCAAGTTGACAAGTTTGCAATTTGTCAATACCTGCTTTCAATTGTTTTTTTGTTTCGTTAATTTTCACTATGGAACTCATCACTTCTGGCGACAAGTTATTGCTCGCTAAACCTGTTAACGGCTGTATGTGCTGAACGCTGGGCATTCCTATTTCAACTTGGGCTTTGTTGTTTAAATTTGACAGTGCTACTTCGTTAAAACCGTCAATATTGATGACTATATCTAACTCTTGACCCAAAGCCAAAAAGTAATTTAAAATTAACAATTGTTGCGGCTGTTTGTAGCCTCCGTTGCCAAAATTTAAAACAATAATTTCCTTGTTGGCAAATTCTCGATAAGTCTTCAATTTGTTAGACAATCGACGATTTACGTATTCAGCAACGGCAAAATTATTCGCAACTGAACCGCCAAAAACTCCGATGATAACTTGATTTTTATTGGTTTTCACAACCGGATATTCGTAGAGGGAAAAAAAACCCTGTTTGTTGACTTTTAACTTTAATTTTTCATTAGTGAAAGCACCTTGTTTTAGCACATACCCAAAAAGGGGGTGCAGTCTTTCTACGATAGATTCATCAAGTCTAATGCCGATCCTTTCAATATCTTCTACTACTTTTTCTTTGGCTTTAGTTCGGGTATAAAAAAACTGCTTTTGGTTGATAAAATAAAAAGCTAGCGACAAAGCTTCCAGACAAATAAAGGCGATCGCCAAATTAACCGCGATTATAATTAATATATTTTTGCCTTTTTTCAGCGCAGTTGAATCTTTCATGAAATTTGACTGATTACGGTTGTTTTTTGGGGAGTTGAGACTGCTTCAGTTGTTGGCACAAATTTCGGTTAATCAGGATACTAGCCAGCCGATGTCCGAGTTCATTCCAGTGACCTCCACAGGGTACAGAATTCTCAAAACCGTGGGCGCATACTTGATATTTGTCCGTGTAACCTTGGATCTGTTCGGATAAATTCAGTACCCGAAAACCCTCGCGCGCGCCCAATTTTTTTAGTCGCCTATCGGGATAAAACAAATCCTGAATGTTGTTCTTTGTCATAAATTCTTTTCGCACCAGGGCCTCCGGTCTAACTTGCATCGGATCGCCGATCGTCACAACCAAGAAATCAGCATTTTTCTGCACGACTTCATTCCGCATCGTCACAATCAAACCCTCTGTCACCCTCCAAGCCTCTTGCCAAGCTGCATTCTGAGGTTCCTTGAAGTTTTGGGTACTTAAAGTGGTAAAATCCTCAGATAACTCGCGCTTTTTCCTTTCTAAGTCTACTTTTTTAATAACCTGCAAAATGCGCGAATTGTTGACGAGCCAATTGGGCATCCTGTCTACGAAGGAAACTGCTCTTTCGTTGCGATCGATCGGCGGCAGATTGCGAAAAGACATATCCGGTACTAACTTGCCACTAGAATCATAAGCAAAAAATGGTCGGTAGCGATCGTATTCCAGTTTCGGAGAATTATTGATCACATCATTGCCAATAAAAAAAGCAAGAATTACAATATCAGGATTGTAATCCCACACTTTTTTTCGCAGCATAATT
The DNA here is from genome assembly GCF_036705405.1 of Microcoleus sp. B13-B6. NCBI lineage: Bacteria > Bacillati > Cyanobacteriota > Cyanophyceae > Oscillatoriales > Microcoleaceae > Microcoleus > Microcoleus sp. B13-B6. The sequence continues at coordinate 12,936 of NZ_JAUBUJ010000120.1, read as the reverse complement.
AATTCTTGAGCAGTACCGTAGCCCTGCACCCCGAAATTAATTACCTCAACATTTTTGCGTCCCTTAACAGCTTCGCAGTTGCCTAACTTTCGTTCCAATTTTGACCAGAAAGTTTGTTCGACAGGTACGTGAATTGCTTCGGTGAAAGAATCGCCCAAAACCGCAACGCGCAAAGTATTTGGAGGTTTTGCTTTTGTATGTTCCCGATCGCGCAAACCCTCGCTATTCACCTGCACAAAACTCCCACCTTCCCCATTCCACTCGCCCGACACATCAGGTTTCAGCTTCCAGCCCAAATTCGGATCGGAAGTGTGAAAACGAGTTGGCGCCGAGTCTGCGAAATCTCCTATTTTTGGATAGCCCTCAACTTTAGCCACTCGCAATCCAATTTCACCAATTACCACCCCCATCAATAAACCGCCGAGTGTCAAACCCAAATTGACACCCAAATCTTTCAACTTGCTCATTATTTCAAAACAGGGTGTAAATAAACGGAGCAATCACAGAACCCTGACTCAATACAATCAAAGCTCCCAAAAAGACTAAAGTCACAATCAGGGGCAACAGCCAATACTTTTGGCGTTCTTTCATAAACGCCCACAAATCTTTGATAAAATCTAAAGTTGCTTCAAACACTTAAAAAGGACGCTCCATACTAACTTTGGTTCTTGCTTTACTTGGGACGCGGTAAGTATCCATTTTAGGATTGAGTTTGCGCCGCATTGCATCTTCGCCCAACAGGCTTTTAATAACTCCCATCGGCCAAACTATCAGGTAAAAAACTATCCCTAGGACGATCGGCGTTTCGATTTTGTTAAGAATAATTCCAAAGCGCATCCACCCGTGATAAACGGGATTAAGCGATTTCGGCGCCACCAATGCTAGCAGCACCATCACCCCGCAGATTGCCCAAGGCCACCAAGGTAGAGAATGCCGCCGCAGTAAAGGTACTGCTAAACCGAACAGCACTGCAATCAAGCCGCCAATTAGCAGCCCGAAATCGCGCAAGCCTTTTTTGTCTAGTTTTTTAATTTCGTCGCTCATTAGAAATGGGGAATGGGGAATGGGGAATGGGGAATGGGGAATGGGGAATGGGGAATGGGGAATGGGGAATTAGTTATTAGTTATTCGTTCCAACTAATAACTAATGACTAATGACTAATGACTAATGACTAATGACTAATCTAGTTCAAATTCATTTTTCCAAGCATCATCTTGTTTCCAAGGAATTTGTTCGGACTTGGGAAGCAAGTAATTTTCCAAAACCAGATAGTCCATTTCGGTTCGCATGAAACAGCGGTAAGCATCCTCTGGAGTGCAAACAATGGGTTCGCCTCGGACGTTGAAAGAAGTATTTACCACAATAGAACAGCCCGATCGCTTTTCAAAATGGCTGATTAAGTCATAGTAGCGAGGATTGGTTTCTTTGTGAACAGTTTGGATGCGAGCCGAGTAATCGACGTGGGTGACAGCCGGAATCTCGGAACGCGGAATGTTGAGCTTTTCAATGCCAAACAACTGCTCTTGTTCCGCAGTCATGGGAATGCGGAGACTGGATTTGACAGGTGCTACTAATAGCATATAAGGGCTGGAATGGTCAATCTCGAAATAATCCGCAACTCGTTCGGCTAAGATTGACGGCGCAAAAGGTCGAAATGATTCCCGATATTTAATTTTCAGGTTCATCACGGACTGCATTTTAGCACTGCGGGGATCGCCAATGATCGATCGACCGCCCAGAGCCCGCGGCCCAAATTCCATCCGCCCCTGGAACCATCCCACCACATTTCCCTGTTCCAAAATTTCCGCCAACTGCGGCATTAATTCGGCATCCTCCAATCGGTGATAGCTGGCTTTGACAGCATCCAAATATTCGAGAATTTCTGCGTCAGTAAACCTCGGCCCCAAATATGAGCCCCGCATTTTGTCGTGACAAGTTAAATGAGCAACAGACTTCGCCACAGTTGCCACCGCTTGGTTTGCAGTGAGAACTTCAGTCCTCTCCTCAACCGCTGCGTTTGTAGTGATAAGTTCAGTTTTGAGGGATTCTATACTATTTGCTGTCGAGTTCGCGCTCACAGTGCGAGTTTGTTCGTAATACTGATACCAAATCGCCAAAGCCGCACCCAAAGCACCGCCAGCATCTCCCGCTGCAGGCTGAATCCAAATATCTTTGAAAATACCTTCCCGCAAGAGTCTGCCGTTAGCAACACAGTTGAGAGCAACGCCGCCGGCAAGACAAAGATAATCCACATCCAATTCTTTTTTAACTGTTCTGCAAAGCCGCAAAACAACTTCTTCGGTAACAACTTGAATGGAAGCTGCAATGTCCATTTCTCGCTGAGTCAATTTTCCTTCAGCTTGACGTGGCGGCCCTTCAAACAGTTCGTCAAACTTCTTGTTTGTCATGGTTAAGCCAACTGTATAGTTGAAATAATCCATGTTCAAACGGAAAGTTCCGTCATCTTTGAGGTCGATTAAATAGTTGAGAATCTTGTCTACATACTTGGGTTCGCCATAAGGAGCTAAACCCATGAGTTTGTATTCACCAGAGTTGACTTTGAAGCCGGTGTAATAGGTGAAAGCTGAATAAAGCAAACCCAAGGAGTGGGGAAAATCGATTTCCCACTGAGGTGTAAGTTGGTTCCCGTCTCCCAACCAAACTGAGGTTGTGGCCCACTCGCCCACGCCGTCGAGGCACAAAACGGCTGCTTTTTGAAACGGGCTGGGGAAAAATGCCGATGCTGCGTGGGATTGGTGGTGTTCGGTAAATAGCAGAGATGGCAGTTTATTTGTTTTGCAGTTTGCTATTGCTGCCAGATCTCTTTTGAGCATGGTTTTGAGGTAAAGCTTTTCTTTGAGCCATATCGGCATGGCTGCTAGGAAAGAGCGAAAACCTTGGGGTGCGTAGGCTAAATAGGTTTCGAGAAGGCGCTCGAATTTGACTAAAGGTTTGTCGTAAAAAACTATTCGATCGACTTCCCGCAAATCTATTTTTGCTTCTTTCAAGCAATAAGCGATCGCATTCTTAGGGAATCTGGCGTCATGCTTTTTGCGGGAAAATCTTTCTTCCTGCGCTGCTGCTATAATTTCTCCGTCGCGAATTAAGGCTGCGGCGCTGTCGTGATAGTACGCCGAGATTCCAAGTATGTTCATCGCTCTCCTCACAAATCGCAATGCGTTTGCTTTTGACTATTTAGAATAGCTAACGATTATAGCTGCTTCAGTGCTGATTGGGAATTGAATTTTGCGATCGCCTCTAATTTTACCTGGATCGATGTCGGTGCAAAGTCCGAGGACGATCGGCTGTTAGAGAGCATTTAAGCTAGCGCCGGCTTATCCTGCGCCCCCAAGCTCTGAAGTAAGTTACTACCGGGAATTGATAAAATTCACCTATCAACCACAGCACGATTCCTAAATGGGACAAAAAAGCTAAGCCTGTCCAAGCTAGGGGCAGCCACGACAACCGGCTGCCGGGAACCGGGGGAAAATAGTAAGCTGAAAGTCCCAGCAAGGTAGTGGGAAGGAATATTAGACCCAAAGCCGCTGCCAAGTAGGGCCATCCGAATTCTACGCCTTCGAGGTGGGCTCCTATCCACTGTTTGCCGTTCCAGTGCCAAGTTACGGGCGGTTGGCGATCGGCCATTTGGAGCGATTGTCTTTCAACGCTGGCGGTATAAATGTGCTGGCAGAAGTTGCAAGCTAGGGCGTCCATCAGTGCTAGGGTGGAAATTTGACCGGTGCGGCACACGGGACAGGGATATGTATCTTGAGGGTTGAAAGGTCGGGTTGATTTTTTGAAAATCTGCATAGATTAGGCTGTTTGTCAAGATATTGAGCGATCTTAACAAAGTACAGAGATTATGGGTTGGGTAAGGTGGGTTTTGCCTGTAAAATAGCATCCTGTAGGGGCGGGTTTTACGAATAATATTTAATGACCGCAAACCATCTATATAAACCCGCCCCCACACAACTAATAACCCAGATCAACCTTTCTTTCGCTCGAAGCATAAAAATGTAAATTGCGATTTATCGCCTTGTGGGGGCGGGTTTATGAGATTATTGATTTTAGGCAAATATTGTTGGTAAAACCCGCCCCTACAGATTAATGATTAATGGTCGATGATTCGGATTAATTGCGGTGATTGTTGCTGTACCGAATTCGGGCTCCTGCCCAGTGAAGTTTTTCCCTCAAAGTGTTGAAATAAGAATAGTTTTCCCGCAAAATGATAAACTTGGCTTCGCAGTCCGCCTTCCGCACGTCTACGCGCTGTCCTGGCCAAATTGCAGTACCCAAAATGCCGTCTGTCCAGAGTTTGGTACTGAGTTCGTAATCTGCTAAAGGCCAAATGCTGACGACTGAACCGGGCGGCAGGACGATCGCCCGACTGGATAAACTCAAAGGGCAAATCGGAGTAACTGCGATCGCCTCCATTCCCGAGTGCATTATCGGCCCGTTGGCAGATGCGGTGTAGCAAGTCGAACCGGTGGGAGTTGCCACAATTAAACCGTCGCCTTGATATTGATCGACTACTTCGCCGTCAACTTCCATTTCTAGAATACAGCTCGGCATTCGATCGGCTGAAGCAGGTTTGACACACATTTCATTGAGTGCCAAAAATCGATCGCTTTGGGGTTCGAGATTGCTTCTGTTTCCCTCAAAAACTGTTGCCTGCAACATCATCCGCGTCTGCACAGCATACCTGTCTTCCGAAAGTCTGTCCCAAATCTCCTCAGTATTTTGGAAATCATCAAAAGACTCGGTTAAAAAACCCAGATGTCCCCCCACATTCGCTGCCAAAATCGGGATGCCGTCAGCCGCCAAATTCCGCGCCGCAGCTAGGGCAGTACCGTCGCCGCCGAGCACCACCGCTAAATCTATTGGGCTGTTACTAGAAGCTAAAAACACCGGATACGGGTTATCTTTGGGGCCACTCGGCCCCATTAAAACCTGACACCCGCGACTTTCTAATTGGCGGGCACACTGTTCTGCCCACCGCTGGCTGAGGGTATCTCTGGCTTTGTGGGCGATAATTACTTGTTTTAGTTGCACAACCTATCGATTTTAGATTTTAGATTTTAGATTTTGGATTGTTAGATTTTAGAGTGATCTCACAATCTATCGATTTTGGATTTTGGATTGTTAGATTTTAGAGTGATCTCACAATCTATCGATTTTGGATTTTGGATTGTTAGATTTTAGGCTGAGCGAAATATCTTAAAATGTTCGATCGCACAAATTGGTTTTGGACATCAGGTTAGATTTTAAACTATTTTTGAGCATTGCGAGGCAGAGCCTGTGGATCTGTGTTACCAGGATTTGCCTGGTAAAAAGAAAGCCGGGAATAAGAAATATTATTATGACTGCATTTCCACATCTTCCGACTTCCCTCGGACTGACATCCGTTACATCCGTTACATCCGTTACATCCGTTACATCCGTTACAGAATCCGTTGCCGAACTTCCTTCACCCGTCGCTGCGGCTGGATTTGGGCCGTGGCCAGATAATGCTGGAATCGGCAGCGAGTAGGCTAGAAACTGCGCTCGCCCCAAAGCGGTTGAGGTGGCTGGGGTCCAAAAAATAGTCGTTGCGGCCAGGCCACCGCTGCGACAAGTCGCGGAAAGCGAAGCCTTTTTGCCGCGAGAGTTGCTGCATTCGCTGCCGGAACTGCTGTTCTGCCCGCAGGCGAGTTCCGTCTAAGTAGTCGTCGGTGAGGGGCAAATTGACGAAAATCAGGGGAATTTTGCGAGCTTTGGTAAATGCTACAACTGAATTAAAGGCAGTTGCTTGTTTGCCTCCGAGGTTGAAGTTTTCGTAGTCGCGATCGTACTGGCCTGAAACGTAAGCGCGTTCTCGATAATAAGTGTTGGGATTGTACTTGCCCGACATAGCCATGAATCCGTTGGAGTCGATCGAATCTGCCAATTGGTTGAGTTGTCGGATGGCTACTGTTGTGCGTCGCGAGACTGGAATCACTTGTGCTTTTTGGGTTGCTGCATCTGCTGCGATCGGTTTTAACTCATATTTTGCAGCCTTCTCAGCAACGGGCAAGATGCCCGTTCCACTAGATAGGAATTTGATTGTGGGGAGTAGGGGTTGGGTGTTAGCAACGGGCAAGATGCCCGTTCCACTAGATAGGAATTTGATTTTGGGGAGTAGGGGTTGGGTGTTAGCAACGGGCAAGATGCCCGTTCCACTAGAGAGGGATTTGATTGTGAGGAGTAGGGGTTGGGTGTTAGCAACGGGCAAGATGCCCGTTCCACTAGATAGGAATTTGATTGTGGGGAGTAGGGGGTGCGCGTCTTGCCCGCCCGTGAAAGGTCGATCGACAGATGCCCATGCTTTGCGGAAAGTATTTTTAGCGCAGGGCTGCGGGAATCTGTAACACTGGGGAATCACATTCGGTTCATCCGACGGCAGTTCGGGGCGAACGCCTGCGGCTATAAGTTGGCTGCCTTCAGAATCGACGATCGAATTAAAAGTGCGATCGTCCCGGCCGCTGTTAAATGCGCGCACACCATCCGCCCAGACAATCATTTGAGGCAAATGATCCGGCTTCAAAAGCCGCCGCAGTTGAAAGTCAACTACTTGTGCAGTTGCACCGTTGACTGAAAAGTTAAATACTTTTAAGCCCGGACGGCCCCTTTGGGCCAAAGATTGTTTTAGCTGTTTGGGATCTACGCCCTGCAATGCGCGGGAACTGCCGACAATCAAAACATCTGGTGGCCCGACGGCAGCAACGTAGGATAGGTAAAGTTCGAGTTGTTCGTTGAGTAAATCGCTGCTGAAGCTGACTGTACTGGCTTGCGATCCGTTTGCGCCCGCTTGCTGTTGGGAATAAACCAGGTTTCTCATGTACTCCACCACTTTTTTCTCCGCAAAAGCCCGCCTGGGACTGCCGGGGGGAACGGCTTGCATCCAGGCGACGGCCTGCACCCACAGGGCGGCTACTTCGTCCCAGTCTTCTTTTGAATTGGCTGATTGAGCCAAATTAGAAGCTTGGGTGGCAAAGTTAACTGACTCCGTGAAGGCATCGTTTTGGGGGCATGAGGGAACGCTGAGGGATTTTCTGGTTTTGTTGGGGTTTTGAGCTAACAGAGACGTTGGCGACTGCGCTAGGACTGTGGATTCGATCGAACCCGATGGCCCTGCGGTGTTGGGTGGCTTCGTTGACGAACATCCCAAAGTTACGGCTAATACAGCGGCTGCGGCGCAGGTACGTTTGAGGATGCTGGTGCTGATGCTAGCAATGTAGCGGCGAATCATAAAGCTTTCAGCGATCGCGAAACATTACTAGATATTACTCATTATTCGGCGGATCGAGCAATTAGCTCAAACAGATGTTTTAACCATTCAATAAAAATTAAGGCGATCGGGCAATCGCACCTGAGCACCTGCGCTGTTATTGCTTGTCCCATCGGCATTGCAGGCGTTTTCTGCCATGCCAGCCAAGTGTGGATTAGCGCTTTGGGATGATGAGTTAAAGTGTAGCGGTTAAGTCCGGCTTGTTCGATCTCTTGTAAAATTGCTTCTGCTTTCGGATGCAGGGTGTCGCCAGGAGGGATGAGATAGGCGACAAAATCTTCTAACATTCCAGGAAGTTGATTGTTTGGCATCAACCAAACTCCGACGCGAGGCAAGTATGGATCTGAAGGTGTGCAAACCCAGCCTTCGGGAGGGGGAGATTGCGGGATGTCTCGATAGCCGATCGAACTCAGTTTATCTTTAAGAGATTGCCACCGCCCACTTAAATTGCGATCGGCATCAACCACAATTCCCAACGTGCGTAAATTCTCTGCTTTCAATCTTTCTGGCAAGCCATTTAGCAGCGCTTCAATTCCTTCTGTACCGTCTTCTTGCGGTACTTCGACGGAAAATGTTTCTGGCAGTTGATATTGCTGGCACAAAGCCCAGATTACGTGTCGGTCATTCTTACCTTCTACCAATAACTGTTGAGGTTTTGATTGAGGAGGTTTTCGTGCTTTTGGCATCAGCGCACCTCGATACTTTGGCGCACTGCAACGGACAATTCATCGGGAGTGTATTCAACTGCACGAATATCCTCACCGCGCCGACTCAAGCGAAATAATTTGCCAACAGAACTATCTTCTGACTGTTCTAAGGCTTCTTGAAATGCGGCTATACAATCCCAACTGTGGGTAGTTGCAAAGACTTGAACGTTCAATCGCTGTGCTGTTTCAAATATCAATCGCCACATATCAGTTTGGGTTTGATAGTAAAGACCTGTATCAATTTCATCAACCAACAAAAAACCATTCTCTGATGAGACTGCTACCATTGCTATACTAAGAATTCGTTGCATACCATCTCCCATACTGCCTAGAGGAATTGGGTGATTCTGTCCTCTAATTTTAATCAAAATACCACTGTTATTAGTGGGATTACTGGTAAAACTAATACGTTCTACATCTGGTTCTAAGATTTGCATTGCTGCTACTACGCTTTCTTCTTTTGGTGTCAGTGTAATAGCATCCCAAAGCCCAGCCATTTTGTTAAAAGTTATTGCCGTAGTTTTGATTAAATTATAATTATCTTTGCTGGCTCCAACAAGCGACAAAGAGTTATCATGTATCTCTGTTGATTGAACCGAAAGTAAACTACTAATATTAGCAATAGTCGCATCGCGCAGCAGTGAAATTTTGACTCGGGAATTTTGATTGTAGTAAGCAATTAATTCCCATGCTAAAAATCTTGTTTCTAGTTCTTCAGCTACCGGAATTACCTCTTGTTGGTTTGTAGGGTTTGCTTGGATTTTGAGTGAGAGTTGTTCTTCTTTCTGGGATTGAATGTAAATACTTCGATCTGGGGTTAGTTGATGTCCGTAAAAAATATGTTCAAATTGATACTTGCTGCGGTTTACTGCTTGGCCCGATGCAAGTTGAGTTTTTATGTTGCTCATTTCGCCACGGCCATTTAGTACATCAAACAAAGCTTGAATACTCTGTTGTTGGACTAATAAATAAATGGCTTCCAAAAAAGTAGTTTTACCGCTATTGTTCTGACCAACTATCAGATTAACCCTAGCTAACTCGTCGATATGAAAATCTTTAAAACAGCGATAATTTTGGATGGTGAGATCGCGCAACATGGATTCCTCGCATATTAACTAAATTCTATCATTTCTCCGTTCAGACTAGAAACCAGTATGGGATTCGATGACTGCTTCGGCTTGCAGGGCGATCGACCTCAATTTATCCAATGTATCCTGGTTCGCACTCTGCCACAACCCCCGCTGACGAGCTTCTAGCAATCTTTCCGCCATATCTCGCAGTGCCCAAGGATTGTTTTCTTGAATAAATGCCTGCACTTTCTCATCAAAAATGTAAGCCTCTGCGATTCCTTCATACATAAAATCCTCTACACAATTTGCCGTAGCATCGTAAGCAAACAAAAAATCTACAGTTGCTGCTATTTCAAAAGCGCCTTTATAACCGTGTCGCATCGCACCTTCTATCCATTTGGGATTCACAGCCCTGCTGCGATAAACCCGCGCAATTTCTTCTCGCAGTTGCCGCACTTTGGGATTCTCAGGAATGGAATTATCTCCGAAATAGGTTTCAGGATTTTTGCCTTGCAAATTGCGGATTGCGGCCGTCATCCCGCCTTGGAATTGATAATAATCGTCCGAGTCGAGGATGTCGTGTTCGCGGTTGTCTTGGTTTTGCAGAACTATTTGCATTTGACCGAGGCGTTGTTCAAATGCTTCGGGTGCAGAACATCCCCATTCACCCCCCCTAACCCCCCCTTGTAAAGGGGGGGGACAAGAGTTGGATTTGGCCTCAGAACTTAATTCACCCCCCCTAGCCCCCCCTTGTAAAGGGGGGGGACAAGAGTTGGATTTAGCCCCCCCTTGGTAAGGGGGGGTTGGGGGGGTATCCCCTGGTTGTAAAGGAGAGGAAGTAGATTGAGCCCCCCCTTGATAAGGGGGGGTTGGGGGGGTATTCTCTGGTTGTAAAGGAGAGGAATTAGATTTAGCCGCCCCTTGATAAGGGGGGGTTGGGGGGGTACTTGTATAGGCGTAACTACTCCAATTAATGTAAGCTTTTGCTAAATCGCTGTCATCTGTCCAGTTTTGAGCTTCAATTATGCCTTGAAGTCCTGCGCCGTAAGCACCTGGTTTTGAGCCAAACACTCGAAATTGCGATCGCCCTTGCGCCTCTTCCTGACTCAAACCTGTAGATTCCCAATACAAAATCTCTTCCTTAACTTGTGCTGCTAAGGGGTTGTCTTCTGCCGATTCGTCTAAATCTGCCACAGCTTTTACCGCACTATCAAACAAATCAATTAAATTAAAAAAAGCATCGCGGAAAAAGCCAGAAATTCGCAAAGTAACATCAACTCGCGGCCGCCCCAAAACAGAAATTGGCAAGATTTCAAAATCTACAACCCGGCGCGAAGGGCCATCCCAAACTGGTTGAACTCCTATCAGCGCCAAGGCTTCGGCGATGTCGTCACCCCCCGTCCGCATGGTGGATGTTCCCCACACTGACAAACCCAAAGTTTTCGGATATTCGCCGTTTTCTTGGGTGTATCTTTCGATTAAAGTTTCAGCAGCAACTCTGCCAACTCTCCAGGCGGTTTCTGTGGGAATGGCGCGAATATCTACTGAGTAAAAATTGCGACCAGTGGGCAATACATCAGGTCTGCCGCGAGTGGGCGCGCCCGATGCCCCGCTTGGTATGTGCCGCCCATCTAGTCCGCGCAAAAGGTTGGTAATTTCTTGGTTTGTTTGGAGGAGTGATGGTAAAAGATAGTTATTTATCCAGTTTAATTCTTGTTGGGTTGCTTCTCCTATTTGGATGTCTTTAACCGCAGATGAACGCGGATTAACGCGGATGTTTTCGATTAATTTATCTACTAATTCAGCGGCTTTTTCTTCGAGTTCTGCTGTTAAATCGCCTGCTGTGCGGTGCTGAATTATCGACATTGGATCGCAGGTTAAGGGGTCGAAATCGTAGCCTGAGTCTTCTGCTAGGGCGCGGGTTAAGCCCGATCGCCCGTTGGTGGGATGGCGGGCGATCGCAATTATCAAATCTCTCAACTGTCTACCTTCGGGACACTGCCCGAAAATGTGCAATCCGTCGCGAATTTGGGATTCTTTAAGTTCGCAAAGATAGCCATCTGTGCGGGTGATAAATTCTGTAAATTCCGATTTATTGAGTTGTATTCCTAAGTCTTTATCTAAGTTTTCTTTGTTGGTGAGGGCGAGAATGCGATCGCGAATCATGGGCAATCTGGACGGATCTAAACTTTGGGCTTCGCAATACTCATCAATTAAGGTTTCCAACTGCTGCAAAGGCCCGTAGAGTTCGGCGCGAGTCATCGGCGGTGTCAGGTGGTCGATAATCACAGCTTGCGATCGTCTTTTTGCTTGGGAACCTTCCCCCGGATCGTTGACAATGAAGGGATAAAAATTCGGCATCGCGCCTAATGCTACTTCTGGATAACATTTGTTAGACAAGGCTATACTTTTACCGGGAAGCCATTCTAAGTTGCCGTGTTTTCCAGCATGAATTATAGCGTCAATTCCCAATTTTTCTCGCAACCAATAATAGTAAGCTAGATAATTGTGAGTTGGTTCTAAGTCTGGGGCATGATAATTTAACGCGGGGTCAAGTTCGTATCCCCGCGATGGTTGAATTCCTACAAATACATTACCGAAATGAATTCCCGGAATCGGAAAAGACCTATTGTTACTTATAAAATCTTGTGCATAGCTTCCCGGAAGCCCCCATCTTTTACAAATTCCATCTTGCACTTCCTGCGGCAAACTAGCAAAATATTCTTCATATTCTGCCAAATCCAAAGATTGATGAACAGACCGCAATTCGCGTCCTTCGGGGTCATTTGTCACGCCGGAAGTCAGGAGTTCAATTAACTCGTTGCCACTAGCCGGGATGTTTTCAATTTGATAGCCAGCTTGCTGCATAGCTTTGAGGATTTCGACACAGCTAGCGGGGGTATCTAAGCCGACCCCGTTGGCTAAGCGGGCGTTGCGAGTGGGGTAATTTGCCAGAATTATGGCGATGCGTCTGTTGGCGGCTGGGGTTTGTTTCATTTTCACCCAATTCGCGGTTAAATCTGCTACAAATGAAATGCGATCGCCCGCTGCTACATAGCCTACTACATCTGTTTCTAATTCGCTGTTCCAAGTCTGTACGGCTTTAAAAGAAACAGCCCTAGTAATGATTTTTCCGTCTACTTCTGGCAATGCTACATTCATCGCCACATCGCGGGGCGAAAGTCCCTGAAGTTCCGTTTCCCACTGTTCCAAACCGCCACCGCTGAAGATTGCTTGCAATACGGGAACGTCTAAGGATTTTAAGCTGTTTTGTTCCGGTTCTTGATTGCTGAAACCGGAGACTGCAAAACTTGTGGTGTTGAGCAATAATTGAATTGGTTCTGATTCCTTAGGTTGGAAATATTCCAGCAATTCTATTTGCAAATCTGGTTCCCGCAAAGAAGACACAAAGACGGGAACGGGGACTAAGTTTCGCTCAGATAGAGCTTGACAAAGTGCATCAATTGGTGCTAAGTTTCCTGATAAGTAATGAGCTCTATAAAATAATATTCCGACCGTAGGGGCGGTGCCCCCGTGCCCGCCCTCGCCGTACCCTTTAGGGAGTGTTTCCAAACCCGGAGATCCCCCCCAGCCCCCCTTAATAAGGGGGGGGCAAGAAGTTGTCAAAGTCTCCCTTGTTAAGGGGGATTTAGGGGGCTCTGAATCTGGTGGTAAACCCGGAGATCCCCCCCAGCCCCCCTTAATAAGGGGGGGGCAAGAAGTTGTCAAAGTCTCCCTTGTTAAGGGGGATTTAGGGGGCTCTGAATCTGGTGGTAAACCCGGAGATCCCCCCCAGCCCCCCTTAATAAGGGGGGGGCAAGAAGTTGTCAAAGTCTCCCTTGTTAAGGGGGA
>NZ_JAUBUJ010000119.1:23537-23755 GCF_036705405.1 Microcoleus sp. B13-B6 | reverse complement strand
ATTACTTGTTTAGGAACAGGCAAGATGCCTGTTCCACAAGAAAATTCATCTTTTGTGGAACGGGCATCTTGCCCGTTCTTGACAAGCTTTCCGGCCTGTTCCACAAAAATGTTGAGTTATTGTGGAACCAACAGGCAAGATGCCTGTTCCACAAAAATGTTGAGTTATTGTGGAACCAACAGGCAAGATGCCTGTTCCACAAAAATGTTGAGTTATTG
>NZ_JAUBUJ010000119.1:18748-23437 GCF_036705405.1 Microcoleus sp. B13-B6 | reverse complement strand
TGGAACGGGCATCTTGCCCGTTCTTGACAATGGTGCAACATCTCAGGTTAAACAGATTTATTCCGTCATATCATGCCGTGTCAATCAACCACAATTTCGCCTTAGCCGCTCTAAAATATAAAATCTAAAACAGTCTAACTTAATCCCAAATTCAAAATCGGGATCAGAAAATGGGAAAACAACACTTGCGTCGAATTCAAAATTTTTTCAAGATCGCGAAGTCGCATTTAAAGCCTTATTTGCGGTATTTGATTTTGGGCGGGACGTTTTTATTTATTGCCAAAGCTTTTTTAACTCACTGGCGAGAAGTCGCGAATATCCAAATTCGAGCCGAAAGTTTTCCGTTGCTGGCGATCGCCCTTGGCGTCACTTTACTTTCTCTAATTTTCGTGGGCTGGGTGTGGATGTTGATTTTGCGGGAATTCCGCCAACCTGTAACTGCCGCCTGGGCAATTCAAGTTTTTCTCAAAACTAATATTGCCAAGTATTTGCCGGGGAATATTTGGCATTTTTGGGGTCGAATATTGGAAGCCAAAAAGGCAGGCATTTTCCCGAAAGCTGCTACTCTCAGCGTGTTGCTGGAACCGCTGCTGATGGCTTCGGCGGGCGTTTTGATTGGGTTGATTTGTTTTGACAAATTCAATTGGTGGTTGCGGATTGTCGGTTGTGCTGCTATTTTAACGGCGATTCATCCCCGAATTTTAAATCCGATCGTTCTCTTTGTAGAGCGGTTAAAGTTATCCAAGAACAATGGGGAAAATCCCCAGGCTGGGGAGGCTGCGGGCGAGAAACAGAATTTTCGTGTAGAGTCTACCTCCAATATAGCTAAAAAAACATCGAATGTCAAGTCCCGCCGCAAAATTAATTTGCCAATTAAACGCTATCCTTTAGTGCCGTTAATCGGACAAATGTGTTTTATCGGATTGCGGGGCTGCGGTTTTTTGCTAACGGTAATGGCTTTAACTCCGGTGAACTTTAGCAATATTCCCAACTTGTTCGGTGCTTTTTGTTTTGCGTTTGTTGTCGGTTTAGTCGTACCGGGAGCACCGGGGGGAATGGGAGTATTTGAAGCAACGGCGATCGCCCTGCTGTCCGATCGCTTTTCTACGGGTATAATTCTGAGTGCCGTGGCTTTGTATCGGATAATTAGCATTCTGGCGGATGTTTCGGGTGCTGCTTTAGCAAAGCTCGATCGCCAGCGCGATCGGCACAGTCGGTGAGTGGGAAAATATATGAGGCCAGCGGACTTGCCCCGATTAGCAGGACTCGAAAATATGTATTTTTATTAAGATTTTTTGCATACGTACGTATGCTGGGTATATTGGACTCAATAAAAAAAATCTCAACTCATTTGTTTAGGCTGCTAAGAAAAAAAGCCACAAACAATAGAGTCTGAATCCATAAATTTAAGACCTGCAAACAAACCGAGTTGCTCTCATAAAATCTACAGTTTTAGGTATTTATACCGTGAAGAAAACGGTTTTTTTAGTTCCGGTGTGCTTGTCCTGGATTTATGAAAAATTGTTAACTTTAGGATATAGGGTACACAGCCATGATGCCAGTTTTATCAGCAGGTGCGATCGAACTTCCGAATCAAATCAACGCGGGCAATGGGAGTTTTGGGGAAAAGAGCGATCGCCCCTATAACCCCAGTACAATAGTATTTATCGATACGGCAGTAGCAGACTATCAAACACTCCTAGATGGAGTGAAATTGGGAGTAGAAGCAATAGTTATCGACTCGCACAGAGATGGAGTCGAACAAATTAGCGAAGTGTTAGCGAATCGCACTAATATTGACAGCATTCATCTAGTTTCCCACGGCGAACCGGGAAGCTTGCAACTCGGTAAAACCAGACTGTGTGTGGATAACCTAGAAGCTTATAGCCAGCAATTGCAGCAATGGCGACGCGCTTTAACAATTGATGCAGACATTCTGATTTACGGCTGCAATGTAGCAGCAGCATCCCGCGCTTGTCAGAAAGTCCGCCAGGGAATAAATTCCCTGTCTCAAAGCGAAAGTCGGTTGAAACCGACTAAAAACAATTTCATTAAACAGTCCTATTTAGAGGACTTTTGCTATGAGACGGGGGTTGAAACCCCCGGCGGAATCGAGGGCGAACTAGCCTTAGAATACTTTGGTGAAACGAGAATTGAAACCTCCAGCGGACTCGATGAACAAGCCGTAGATGGTAAGCACTTCCTCCACCGCATTGCATCCCTCACTGGTGCAAATATCGCCGCATCCAAGCATCTCACAGGGAGTGCAAAATTAGGTGGCAACTGGGAACTCGAAACACAAATCGGCCACATCAAATCGCCCCTAGCATTCGACTCAAAGGCGATGCAAAACTATGCGTCGGTTTTGAATACCTATACCGTTAAAAATACTTTCGATAGCGGTACAGATTCTCTGAGAGATGCGATCGAAAAAGCTAATTTTAATCCCGGATTAGACACAATTAACTTTAACATTCCCGGCACTGGCCCTTATACCATTACCCTTAATCAAGCCTTACCTGTCATCACCAGCCCAGTTAGTATCGATGGGACATTTCAACCTGGGTATGCTGGTAAACCGATAATTGAACTAAATGGCAGTTTAGTACAACAACCAGCATCTTTTTCAAACTCTTTTTATATCAATGGTTTAGAGTTAGGCAAGAATCCTTTGGGCGGCGCAGAAGATTCCAGTGGAAGTACCATTCAAGGATTGGTTATTAACGGATTCGGAAAGGGTGGAAATTCTATAGGTCACGGCATTGGGGTACAGACTAACAACAATATCATCCAAGACAACTACATTGGTACTGATATTAGCGGTACGACTGCTGTAGGCAACACTTTCACTGGGATCAGAATCCAAAGTTACACTCAAAACAATCCTCCTAACGTTGTCCCTCCCGTAACAGGTAATATTATCTCCCGCAACGTCATCTCTGGCAACGGCTTGACAGGCATATTTGTGGCGAGGGAAGGAGTCACAAATACCAAAATTACTGGCAATTACATCGGGACTGATGCCACGGGAACAATAGCTTTAGGTACCGAGGGCGATGGCATTTTGATCTTAGGCAAAAACGGGAATAATACTATCGGGGGCCCAGCACCTGGAGAAGGTAATATCATTGCTAACAATAAAGGGAGTGGCATTGAAATTAATGCACGTTCCGGCAGTAACACTATACAAGGCAATCGTATCTTTAATAACAAACGATTAGGAATTGACTTAATCGGTAATACTGGCATCACTCCCAACGATTTGGGCGATGCGGATACAGGCAGCAACAATCTGCAAAATTACCCGGTTCTGACCTCAGTTAGCGGCAACACAGTCAGCGGCATTCTCAACAGCACTCCTAACGCTAACTTCCGCGTCGAATTCTTTGCAAATAGCAGTTATGACCAGGCAGGGGCAGGTCAAGGTGAAGCTTTTCTAGGTTTCCAAGACGTTACTACAGATAGTGCGGGCAATGCTAATATCAACTTCGCCTACACTCCAGTAGCAGGGAAACCGGTTCTCGCTGCTACTGCTACTAACAAAACTACAGGCGATACCTCGGAATTTTCCCGTCGCAATCAATCTCCTATTAATTCAATACCGGGAAGAAAAACCACTACCACAACTAACCCGAATAACATTACCCTCAACAGCGGAGACTTCGTATATAACGTTTTAGCGACACCCTATCCGTCTGCTATTGACGTTTCAGGTGTAACAGGAAAAGTAGACAGCGTTACGATCGCTCTCAACAATGTTAAAACCTATGGTCAAGCCGATGCATCGCAGACAATCAACCTCTTGCTAGTTGGGCCAGAGGGACAAAATGTGGTGTTAATGTCTCACGTTCCATCTGCACCACTCAACAACGTCACGTTGAATTTGGATGATAATGCAGCCTCTTTTCTTTATGATTTTTCTAGTTCTACAGTCCCAACTATCGCTTCAGGCAACTACAAACCGAGTAACTATTCGTTAAACAATGCTCGCGATATTTATCCCTTAGCTTTACCACCCGGTACGCCGACAGGGGCACCAGAAGGGCCTTACGGTTCGACTCTTTCTGTTTTCAATAAAACTAACCCCAACGGCACTTGGAAATTGTATGCAGTTGATGCTAACCAATATAATTCTAAAGCTTCCAATGCTACTACTCCAGGAAATATTGCCAGTTGGAGTGTCAACATTACTACTGATATCGGCAAAGAAACGACGACTCAAAATACTCCTCGCATCTTCTCGGCTAGCAACGGCAATAGTATCTCTGTATCGGATTCAGATAGCGAGTCGGTGGAAGTTAATCTCAGCGTTACCAGCGGCACTCTTACACTCAAGTCGCTGACGGGAGTTACCGGATCGGGGAATGGCAGCAACAGCCTGATTTATACGGGAAAACAGGCTGATATTAATGCTGCTTTAGATGGTTTAACTTATACGCCGAATCCGAATTTTAGCGGAACAGATACGCTGACTTTGACGACAAACGATCGCGGAGCTCCAGAATTAGGCGGTGCTCAAACCGATAGCGATCGTGTGGATATTACCGTCAATCCCACAACTCCGACTCCGACAACTCCGACTCCGACAACTCCGACTCCGACAACTCCGACTCCAACAACTCCGACTCCGACAACTCCGACTCCAACCACTCCGACTCCAACCACTCCGACTCCAACCACTCCGACTCC
>NZ_JAUBUJ010000119.1:0-18648 GCF_036705405.1 Microcoleus sp. B13-B6 | reverse complement strand
CCAACAACTCCGACTCCGACAACTCCGACTCCAACCACTCCGACTCCAACCACTCCGACTCCAACCACTCCGACTCCGACAACTCCGACTCCGACAACTCCGACTCCAACCACTCCGACTCCGACCCCAACACCAACGCCTGCGGAAACTTCTACTCCGACGCCGACTCCTGCTGAAAATCCGACGCCAACACCAACGCCAACGCCTGCGGAAACTCCGACACCGACTCCGACGCCAACGCCGACGCCTGCGGAAACTCCGACACCGACTCCGACTCCAACGCCAACTCCGACGCCTGCGGAAACTCCGACCCCAACACCGACCCCAACACCATCAGTACCTGTTGTTACAACAGGAAGTGATACTGATTGCATTTGCAATACTATTGAGTATCCAACAGTCGATCGCCAAAACCAAGCTGACAACATTATCAACGGCAATGGTAGCGGTGCAATTCTGTTTGGTACACCAGAAAATGATGCTTTTTACGGCAGTCCAACTCCGAATATTTTCGATGCGGATTTAGGCGATGACAACCTCTACGGCGGTGAAGAAGACGACATCCTTTACGGCAACCGAGGCAATGATTTTATTGACGGCAAAAAGGGAGATGATATCCTTTTTGGCGGCAAGGGCAATGATATCATTGTTGGCGGTGAAGGCGAAGATATAATTTTTGGCAATAGCGGCAATGATTCAATAAATGGTAAACAAGACAACGACTTAATTTTGGGCGGTGAAGGTGATGATTTTATCGACGGTGGCAAAGGCAGCGATATCGCATTGGGAGGCAAGGGAAATGATATAATCTTCGGCAGCGAAGGCGAGGATTCTCTCTACGGCGATTATGGTAATGATACCCTCTGCGGAGGTGCTGGCAATAATTATCTGAGTGGAGGTGCTGGCAATGATTTGCTAGACGGGTGCGAAGGAAATGATACTTTGATTGGTGGCAAAGGTAATGATACTTTGATTGGCGGTTTGGGGGATGATTGTTTAATTGGAGGTGCTGGGAGCGATCGCTTTTTACTCTCTGCTAATTCTGGTATCGATATTATTGCCGATTTTGAAGATGGAAAAGATTTGCTGATGCTAGCTAATGGCTTGACATTCGAGCAATTAACTCTTACTGAAAATAGCGGTGCAACCTTGATTCAGTTTGGGGAAACAGGAGAAATTATAGCTACTTTAAACGGAGTTTCTGCTAGCAGAATAAGCGCCAGTGATTTCACTTTCATTTAAACAGGCTCACCACTGATGCAGGTCGGGCACAAACGGTGTCCCGGAACTCAAATTTTTGTGCCGATCGAGCCTCTCCAACCTGACGCACCCTACCGCAACTTTCTCTTTCCCCTCTAACTCTCTCTGTGTCCTCTGTGTCCTCTGCGGTTAAAAACTCTAATTCTTATATGAATTAAAGCATTTTTTCCAGAAATTGCTTGGCGCGATCGCACTGAGGGTTGCTAAAAAACTCCTGCGGTGGCACATCTTCCGCCACCTTTGGGCCATCGAGAAACAATATCCGGTGGACGGCTGCCCGCGCAAAACCCATTTCGTGAGTTACAATCGCCATCGTAATTCCCGTTTTCGTCAAAGCTTTCATCACATCTAACACTTCTTTAACCATTTCTGGATCGAGTGCAGAAGTCGGTTCGTCCATCAACAAAATTTCCGGTTCCATAGCCAAACAGCGGGCGATCGCCACCCGCTGTTTTTGTCCCCCCGAAAGCTTAGAAGGATAAACCTCGGCTTTATCTGACAAACCTACTTTTTCCAGCAATTCTAACCCCTTCAGACGCGCCTCATCCGATTCAATTTGCTTCACCTTTACAGGCGCATTGATCACATTTTGCAGCACAGTCATGTGCGGAAGTGGAAATGCTGAAAAACCATCCCTACTTTCTGGCGGATTTTCAGAATATCTGCCTTCGGCAAAGTAATATCCACCTGTTGTCGGTTTAGTCGTACCGGGAGCACCGGGGGGAATGGGAGTATTTGAAGCAACGGCGATCGCCCTGCTGTCCGATCGCTTTTCTACGGGTATAATTTTGAGTGCCGTGGCTTTGTATCGGATAATTAGCATTCTGGCGGATGTTTCCGGTGCATTTTTAGCTAAACTCGATCGCCAGCGCGATCGGCACAGTAAAAAAAGGTGAATTTGAAATAAAATATTTGAGGAATATAATTTGCTGCGATCGAGGAATCCCTGAATCGGGCAAGGTCGTAAAAGCTATAATCAAAGTCGTGAGTACCAACTCACAGACTTAGGTAAATTACTTGAACTTTGGCTGACCGTGTAAATCCAATCATTTCAGTGGCAGCAAATTCATTACATTACAGGTTCTTTGAAATAATGACTCTAACCTCCGGTTAGCCATGACTCATAACAACAATAGAACGACAACAATTCGTTACCTTCTAATTTCATCAGGTGTACTGGCGATCGGTGGATTAGGCTATCTTGCTTATACCATGTTGCGGCAACCCAAGGAAGTACGCTACTACGCATCCGAACAGCAATGTATTGTAGATGCGACGAACCAAAGCAACGGGTTCACCAAAGAGCAGTGTCAGGCCCAGTTCCGGTACGCAATGCAGGAATACGAACGCATTACGCCCGTGTATCGCACGCAGCCAGAATGCCAAGAAGACACAGCAAGCATTTGCTCGCAGGTATCGAATTCCAGCGTTGCTACCCCCGGATGGCGACCAGAGTTCGGCGGCTTCTATTTCACCGATGATGTGGATGATGATGCCCCTCCAACAGTGGTAAACGGCGTCAACGGCGGCTCCTACATGATTTATCCAGTGCAACCCGTTTACCGCTCCAACATCGGAATTGTAACTCCAGATAGAACCCAGATTACTCGTCCCCTACCGGGCATACCGCTAGATTCTCCCTACTTTTCCTCCAGTCGCGACACCCCAAATCGCCCCCCAGGCCACGCAGCTCGCGGAACCATCAAGGGACGAGGGAGCTTTGGTACTTCTGTCCGCTCCACGGCTCCTTTGGGAAGCGGAGGCAAGTGACATCGATTCCGGTTGCACTCCTTATCATTGTTGACTGTTGACTGTTGACTGTTGAAGGAGGGGTCAAAAAAATGAAAATTGCGCGAATTATTTGTTGGCAGCTTGATTCGACTTTACGCCCGACTTAGAAGCGCGGATTTGATATCATTCCTGCCCCGCCCGAATTGATAGAATGCAAGCATTTTTGAGCGGCGATTCATCTCACAACTATTTTTTCTCTAGTTCTTTTCTCTATTTTTGTAAATCATTGAGTTTCACACCACTAGCAAGGCGCTTCATCCATGTATCCCTTTTTGTTTCAGCGACGACGCAACTGGCAGCAGCACGTATTAGATAACGCCTACCAATGTCAGCCTCTTGCAGACATCAACCAACGCTACTGGGCAGAAGCCTTAGACCGTCCCTTTGGGGTGATGTTTTCGCGGGAGGAAGAGGCGAGCATCTGGGATGCTACTGAGGCTCTTTGGGATATGTGTCGGGAGTTTTTGGACTGGTTTTTCACCGCTGATGGGCTAGAAAATCGGATGAAAAAACTCGCTATTCCTCCTGCTTTCTGGGAAGCAATTCAGGTTTCGTGGGATCGGGTTGACGAAGCAGAAGATATGTCTCTTTATACCCGTTTCGATCTTGCCGTCACTGAAGATGGAAAAATTAGCCTTCTAGAAATTAACGGCGAAACTCCTCTCTTGGGTGCAGAAACAGTCTATCAATGGCTGTGGCTAGATGACATGAAAAAAACAAGCCGAGATTTGCGATCTCTTCCCAACGATGCCAATCAGTTTAACAACTTTTGGGACGAAGTTGCGGGTCGATTCCGCACTCTTAGTCGTCATTATGATTTAAAGCAGTTCGGCCTGAGCTTGTTAATTGACGAGGATCTGTCAGAAGATACCGAAATGGCAGGACAACTGGTTGAAATTATTAATCAAGAATTGGGAAACGATCGCTTTTTCACCCAACTTGTAGGATTGCGTAACCATCTGGGCGTGGATGAAGAAGGATTTTTTGTCGATCAATTCAATAATCGGATCTTGCGGCTGTGGAAAATCGTCGATTGGCTGGATTTGCAACTCGCCAGCCAATCCTTTAACGCAGATGAAGCCCTAGCATCGCGCCTGATAGCAGGGGACGTGAAAATCATTGAGCCGCTGTGGAAACAGATTTTAAGCAATAAAGGAGCGATGGTGTGGATGTGGGAATTATTTGGCAACCACCCTGTGTACGCTCAATTCTTGCTACCCACTTTCTTCACAGATACTATCTCGATCGAATCCACAGCATTACTGACCCAAATGCACGTCAAAAAGCCCCTCGTGGGTCTAGAAGGTGTTGGGGTTTCTATTGAAACAGGCGATTTTGTTGCCGGAGCCGTTCACGCCCGCGAGGCGATGGGCTACGATCGCGAAGGATTCATTATTCAGTCCTATCAACCATTGCCCGAATATTTTGGCTACCACTTCGTCGTAGGTTCCTGGATTGTCGGCGATACTCCATCCGGCATCGTATTGCGCGGAGATACCAATCCGATCACCGGACGACATTGCTTAATCGTTCCGCATATCGTGAGCGATCGTCTAGTGAATACTTAACTTCTAATCAGAAAAACTATGAAATTACAAACTCATGATGTCCGGGGAATTCCGATTCTTAGCAGTGAGTGGAGTGTAGATGAATTTATTGCCGATGAGTTTAAAATTCCCGAAGTTGCGCCTACAATTCAGGCTGGATTTATGGATCTCCTTAGCCGAGATGTGTTCTCTGAGGGAGACAGTCAGCCACTCTACGAGCACCTGCTATCTCGCAGTTCCGAGTTCTCGTTAGAATTCATGAGTGCGATCGAACTTTGGCTGCAAGACGAATTACGGCACTACGTTGCTCTACGTAAGGTCTATCACATGGTATCAGGTTTGTCCCCAGAGGCGATCGACCAAAAAAACCAGAGTCGGGTGCATGAACTCGAACCGATCTCGTTTCTGATTGAGAACGAATTCACCATTCTAGTTGGTTTAATGTTTGACGAAATGGGTTCCGTGTGGTCTTATCACCGGGATATTAAGGAATTCTACCAACACTATGGGAAGGGCTTTGCTCGCGTAGGACATTTGGTCACGCAGGATGAGGGGCGGCATTTTAGGAATGCTGCGACTCTCATCCAACATCGCCATCCCGACAAAATCGATCGGATCGAACCCTTATTAGAAAAGATTAGCGAGATGGAAGCCAGTCTTGCTTATTATCCCAAGACTTTCTTTCTCGATCACGCTCAGGAAAGACACCGCTTTCCGAAAGATTTTAATACCCAGGTGATTCAAAGAATTCTCTCCTTTTTCTAACAGAATTACCAAGTTAATCATCGGATCAACATTATTATACTTTCCGTAGCGATCGAGCATCTCCAACCTGACGCACCCTACGGGAACTTTCTCTTTCTCCTCTAACTCTCTCTGTGTCCTCTGTGTCCTCTGCGGTTAAAAACTCTAATTCTTATATGAATTAAAGCATTTTTTCCAGAAATTGCTTAGCGCGATCGCACTTCGGGTTACTAAAAAACTCCTGCGGCGGCACATCTTCCGCCACCTTTCCCCCATCCAAAAACAAAATCCGGTGGGCGACTTCCCGCGCAAAACCCATTTCGTGAGTTACAATTGCCATTGTAATTCCCGTTTTCGTCAAAGCTTTCATCACATCTAACACTTCTTTAACCATTTCGGGATCGAGTGCAGAAGTCGGTTCGTCCATCAACAAAATCTCCGGTTCCATAGCCAAACAGCGGGCGATCGCCACCCGCTGTTTTTGTCCCCCCGAAAGCTTAGAAGGATAAACCTCGGCCTTATCTGACAAACCCACTTTTTCCAGCAATTCTAACCCCTTCAGACGCGCTTCATCCTTAGCCACCTGCTTCACCTTTACAGGCGCATACATCACATTTTGCAGCACTGTCATGTGCGGGAACAAGTGGAAATGCTGAAAAACCATCCCCACTTTCTGGCGGATTTTCAGAATATCTACCTTCGGCAAAGTAATATCCACTCCGTCAATGTATATGTGTCC
This sequence comes from Microcoleus sp. B13-B6, assembly GCF_036705405.1. Classification (NCBI taxonomy): domain Bacteria; kingdom Bacillati; phylum Cyanobacteriota; class Cyanophyceae; order Oscillatoriales; family Microcoleaceae; genus Microcoleus; species Microcoleus sp. B13-B6. The sequence goes on along the minus strand of NZ_JAUBUJ010000119.1, from coordinate 12,567 downwards.
AGAAGTCGGAATTTCCAGTAAATTCAAACACCGCAAAAAAGTAGACTTGCCGCACCCCGAAGGGCCGATAATGGCAATCACTTCTCCTTTATGAATCTCAGTAGTGATCTCGCGCAAAACCTTCAGATTGCCAAAAGATTTATACAGGCGATCGACCTTAACTGCTAGTTTGGAGTCTACGTTCGAGTACATTGGCCCCCCAAGTTAAACTAAGCACCATCAAATAATAAATTGCGCCGACAAATATCAAAGGTTCAAAGTAAATATACTTTTCTGCTCCCACAATTGTAGCGCGGCGCAGCAAGTCTTCTACGCCAATTACTGAAACTAAAGCTGAATCCTTCAGCAAAGCAATACTTTCATTCACCAATGCAGGTAAGATGTTTTTCAAAGCTTGCGGCAAGATAATATCGCCCATCATCAGTTTGTAGGGAACGCCAAGGGATTCTGCGGCTTCTTTTTGACCTTTATCTACGGCTTGAATTCCGGCGCGGATTGTTTCGGAAATATAAGCCCCAGAATTCAGGAAAAAAGTAATCACGCCAGCTTGCAGCGCCGATATATTATAGCCCGTAAGCTGCGGCGTTGCAAAATAAACTAAAGTCAACTGCAAAATTAGCGGTGTTCCGCGAAAAATTGAGGTGTAAGCAGTGCCAAACCAGAACAGTGGTTTAATGCTAGAAATCTTAAACAGAGACAGGACAATTCCCCAGATAAACCCAAGAAATGCCGACAGCAAGGTAAAAGTTAGCGTTACCCCAAGCCCGGACAAAATATAAGGTAAACTCGGCACGATTTTGCCAAAATCTAACCCGAACTTGGGCGCTACCGCAGGCTGATTTGCTTGAGCAGGTTCTTGCGGAATTGGTCGAGAAAACCACTTAGTAGCTAGTTCCTTAATTTGACCGCTGGCTTTCATTTGCTGGAGGACTCGGTTGAATTCTGGAACTAATCTCGAACCTTTCGGAAAGGCGATCGCCGAACCGCTTTCTTCAGTATTCGGAATTGTGTTAAATTCCAAGTCCGGGTTCGCTGCTGCATAACCCGTAGCAACAGTATCCTCGATCACTCCTGCGGCGATGCGGTTCGATTTAATTTCTTGAATGATATCAGGAATCCTATTGAGAGCAGCCAGTTGCACACCGGGCATTTTTTTCACAGCTTCCTGCTGAATGCTTCCGAGTTGAACGCCTACTTTTTTCCCGGCTAAATCTGCCGCTTTGGTCAAATTGCTGCCTTTATTGGCGACAATTGTATTTTGAGCTTCGTAGTAAAGGTCAGAAAAATCAACATTTTTTTTCCTTTCTGCTGTGGGAGTCATTCCAGCCATGACAAAATCGGCTCTGCCCGCCTGCAAAGCGGGAATTAAGCCGTTAAAATCCATGCCAACTACTTTCAGTTCGTAGCCTAATTTTTTAGTAATATATTTGGCAATATCGATGTCAAAACCGATGATTTCGTTGCCGCTAACAGCCGTATCTTTAAATTCATAGGGCGGGTAGTCTGGGGAAGTCGCTAGTGTTAAAGTCTTGTTGGCTTGGGCGTAGCTGGCGATCGCAATTAAACAAAGGGCGATCGCGATCGCCGCCGCCAGCATTGATTTTAATTTTAAAAGTTTCATATCGAACATTGTCCTACAAAATCCCCGCGCCAACAAAGTATGCGAAACTTCATAATTATGTCACCACTCTAAAGATAGATAAGATGGGTAGGGTGCGTCAGGTTTGAGATTCTTAGTCAGCATAGAAAGTGTGATTCTGAGGCATCATTTGTTGCAAAATGCGTTAGTTGTGAGATTGTTGGTTTGTAGGAAAAATCATGCTAACTGACGCACGCTACTTAAAAGTAAATCACGCTCAATACTTAATCCGTGTATCCGTGTCAATCCCTGTCGTCCCTGCCTTCTTCTCTAACATTTTAGGAAGTAAAGCTTGTCCGCACAACTCCCACCCATGTTGTACCGTTGTCCAAGTTGCGATCGGTATTTCTAATCATCCAGCATATTCCATTTGTGGAACACGGTATTCAGTAGATCAGAGAAAAAGCTGATTGGGCGCGGGTTCCTTACGATTTGTTGGAACTGATCTCGAATCGGATTGTGAATGAGGTTAAGGGGGTGAACGGGGTGGTTTACGATATTACTTCTAAGCCGCCGGGTACGATCGAGTGGGAGTAATACCATTGTCGATTATTGATTTTCGATTTGGATAGATGCCGTCTGTAAGTCCTGTGTTAATTACAGGACTTACACAGAAAATTTATAGTCTAAGAGTCAACTGTAAACTGTCAACTGTGTTGAATAGTGTTGAAAAAATGCTTCCAGTTCTGTCCGTCCTTGTTGGGTAATTGAGTTGTAGAAGACTTCTTTTTGTCCATTGGGAGTGTAGAAACGATAGAAGCGTCGATCTCGATCAATTTGTCGCAGGTATACTAAGGGAACGCCAACAGATGCAAGGAGTCGGGCTTTTTTGCCATCGCGCACCTGCACCTCTGGGCGATCGTGCCAATGAGATTGACATTCTATCACCAGTTTGGCTTTGCGGCTAGCACCACAGCCGCGTTCCATCAAGGCGATATCGACTCTGGAACTCACCCAAAATTTCCAAAGTTCAATGGGAAGACGGGTGAAAGTTTCTGGACGGGAACAGATGATTTCTAGGGGAACTTGGGGACAGTAACGGAAGCGATCGCCTAAAATCATCTCTAGAATATCGAGAGCGATCGTTTCTAACTCGTTGATGATTTCTCCGCTTTGGAATTGGGGAAATGAAGACAAAGAATTGTCATAGTCCAAGGCGTATAGCATGAGTTTTATTTCCGATTAGGGTTAGTGGGAATTAAAGAGGTTGTAGACGACTGTCCAAGCGTTTGCACCAATAGCGGTGGCAGTCCAAGTGCCCTTCTGGTAAGGTTTGCCTTCTTTCCGAGCGCGGTAAAGAGTTGTGGTGGATACCTCCAACAGTTGCGCGACTCTATGGGTTGTGCAGGATTGCTCTATTACAGTTGGTTGGGATGGGAGTTTTACCCTTCTCTTTTTGTTAAGGGAGTCGAGGGGAGTGGGTGGCTCGTCTGGGAAAAGGCTGAGTTGAAAGGCTGTCATAAGCTGAACCTTTGAGTGCTAATGATTCAAGCCTATTGGAGTCAACTCGATTTCTCCAGAGCAAAACGGTTCAGAAAAAAGTGAACTGATCTGAACTGGTCAAGAAACTTGATGCTGACTATGCTAGGGATAGTTTTGATTGAGATTTGGCGCCTGTGCTGTTGTCCCGCCGTGGACTCAAGTCCACGGCTAATAGCGAAAGTCCACTTAAGTGGACTGAAGAGCGCTTTTTAGGCTCAGCATTTAGTCCTCTTTTAGAGGACTTTCGCTATTAGCCAGGGGTTTAAACCCCTGGCGGGCTATGCAACTGATGCAAAATTCTCAATTTCATCCACTTTGTTTGTTAGGAATGAGTCAAACTATGGCATCTCGCAGTGTTCGGATTGAGGGCGCAGGTTTGGATGAAGTTCGTCAACGAATGGCTCAACTGGAGAAGCCACGAAATCTAGATAAACGGGGCTGGTCTCAAGAAGACCTTGAAAGGCAAGCGTATGTGAGTAATAGCACAGTGAAACGCTTTTTAAAGGGAAATCCAGTCGATAGGAACTATGCTATTTCTATTCTTAAAGCATTAGGATTTGAACCCATAAAATTTATTGCCGAACATGACTCAAACTTGCAGAATTCCGAGCTAGAGCCACAGCCAAACATTGCTATTGATTGGCAGCGAGTTTGCCAAGAAATGTTAAATGAACAGCAAGAGGAGCAACGCTTCAGACGGAGAGCGACAGAAATGGGATTTGAAATCAATGTTTTTGTACCGCTAGGTTTAATCGAACGGAAACAGCAGCAGCGTCGCAGTGGTAATGTGCCTATGGAACTGTTGCATCAATTAGAACCGGAAGTCGTTACCCGAATTTACGAACATGATGAATTCATGACTGACGTTATTGAACAAAACCCTACTGGAAAAAATAAACATATTGCTATTGTCGGCGAACCGGGAGCAGGAAAGACAACGCTGTTAGATAAAATCGCCACTCACATTCAGGAAAATAATCGAGACTTGCCGATTTGCATTGCGCTGGCAAGTTTGCAAGGAAAGACACTGAAAGACTATATCCTTCAGGAATGGTTCCCGGAAGCTATGGCTCTGGTTTATCCTGATATTGATGTAGAGAAGTCTCACAAAACATCTCTACAGAAACGATTGCGTCAGGGTGGAATTTGGCTGTTACTCGATGGTGTCGATGAAATGGCTGTAGGGGCGAATAGTTGTTTGCCCCTAGAGGAAATCAGAAACCAGCTTACTGATTGGTTGGGTAATGTGCGGGTTGTTTTGACCTGTCGAACCAATGTTTGGGATGCCCGTCTCAACAATCCCCTCACAGGCTTTGATACTTACAAAACTCAGGAGTTTAAACAAGAGCAAGTAGATGATTTTATTCAGCAGTGGTTTGCTGAAGCAAAAAATATTCAACAGGGACAGGAGTTACAGAAAAAGCTGCAAGAACCGCAAAAAGAACGCATCCGCCAACTCGTAAAAAATCCGCTTCGCTTATCTCTACTGTGTCAAATATTCAGCAAAAATAAGCAAGTCGAATTACCAGAAACCAAAGCAGAACTATATCAACACTTTGTCCGCTATTTCTATGAGTGGAAACCATCCCAAACGGTTATTGATTGGGCGACTCAACCAATTTTGCAAGAAGAATTACATCAAGCCCTCGGTCATTTGTCTATAGCAGGATTGGATAGCGATGCTAGATTTCGGTTGCCGCTGACTTTAATTGAAAAAGAAATGGGCGATAGGCTGTTTAAATTAGCCTGGGATCTCGGTTGGCTGAATTTGGTAGATCGAGAAGCTGCAACAGATGAACCTGTTTACGCATTCTTTCATCCTATATTCCAGGAATATTTTGCATCTTTAGTAATTGATAATTATCAATTTTTCATGGAGCGCTATCGAATCTTTGAAACCCAATGGCTAGAAGTAGCTATATTATGGTTAGAAAGTTTCCAAATTTCAGCACTGCTAAAGAAAGAATTGATCGACACAATAACGAATTTTAACGAAGACAAATGGAACAATCTGTATCGGCTTAAGCTTCTACCATTAAATATAGTTTACTCGTGTCAATTTGGCGACATACAATTTATTACTGAATGGGTTTATTGGGTATGCTTGGATGATAATCCACAAACACAAGTATACAAATTAATGTTTCCTGGCTATGAGGAATTCATCATAGAATCGTTAAAATATTACGCTTCCAAAGAAGCCTGTGATATTATAAATGAAGTCATCAATAATCATACTGATTTAGAAATATACGATCTATCTAAGCTTTTGGAAGTTTTATTTAAAATCAACCCGGAGTATGAATGCTTAAAAGTATTAATCCCTAAATTATTAAAAGATGATAATGAGGGACGTGCCATAGAAGTAGCAACAATAGCTTTAAAAAATGATAATTTCAAGCAAGTTGCCGTTGATTTTTTAGTGAATGCTTTATTGAAAGAAGATGAGCAATACGAAATACAAAGTTTTGATATCGTTAATATTTTAATGGATTCTAAGATTTTGGACAACTTGGTTATTGGTAAGTTAACATCATTTTTAAATAGTAAAAATTATATGATTCAATCGCTAGCTATTTCACATTTAGACGAACTAAGCCTAAATCATAACCCTTTAGTCAACAATCAAGAAATATTGGATGCTTTGATTAATTTCATAAGTCAAAATCGAGACAATCAAATAAGTATTATGCCTGCTGTTAGTATAATCAAGAGACTTGATATTGATATTTCAAAAGTCAACCGAGCAATCATTGATTTGTTAAATAATTCACAACATCTAGTGATTATTATATTTTTATTTGACTATTTGGAAACACAAGGTTTTATTGAGGAAATTATTAATAACTTAATCAAATTAATTGCAAATGAAGAAGACAGATATGAATCTATAGCTTATGCTCAAATGTTAGTAAGGGCAAGCTTGAGGTATCCAAAAATTTTCGATAACCCGTCAGTTATTAAAAAAATGATTTGTTTGGTAGAATCAAAAATTGATTTTTACTATGTTTTAATACAAATTTTTTCTCAAACTGCAACAATGTATGAGCGTTTTAAAATAGTAGGCTACCAGAGTAGCAAAGATAAGACATTCATTAATCTTATAAGTTTATTGATAGAGAACTATATGAAGAGAAATATAACCGAGGAGTTAAATTCAACCACAAGTAATGATACAGAAAATATAGAAGATTATTTAATAGAGAAACAATATGTTGAATTTGTTTCACTAATTAGCGATTCAGAAAATTTAAACCTTACAAATTTGATGCAAAATTCTTTTACTGGGAAATTATTATATAATTGCGAAGAAATTGCGATCGCCAAAATTAAACAAACTAATTTTGAAGTGATAGATAAAATGATTGAAATTATCCAAATAAATAAAGATAACATATTACGCCATATTTGTATTGAAATATTAGTCAAAATTGAAACATCATCAAAACAATCGATTATTGAGAAATTAGTAAATTTAATCGTCAATTTAAAAGATAGTCAAATTCAATGGTCTATTGCCGCCGCATTACAACAAATTACTCACAAACCACAACTGCAAAGGCTAGTTTTTGGTTTAAAGGATTATGTAGAAGATGCAGTTGCTAAGTCAGACCATAATTTATATATAATTGCTCATTCAGTGCTGTGGCATTGTGCTAATCACTTGAGTTATACGGAATTTTCTGACGCTTGTTGTGTTCAACCATCCTTTACTGACTTAGAGGCATTTGAAAACATCTCTATTGCTAACTCTTCTACTCCTCAACTCCTCCTCAACAAAGTTGAGCAATCTTCAGTTCTTCAGTCTGCGGTTTCCCATAATGAAGAACTCGATCGAGCAGTACAACTGATTTGTATTGATGGTAGCGAATTTAACCCTCTAGATAATCCTGCCACTGATATCTACATTCAAATGGTAGAGCAAGGTTGTCCAGAACGACAAGAAGGAACACCCACAACTATGCCACTGCTCAAAGCCTATTGGCGACTGAATTTGAGAAACCTAGAAAAACGAGTTGCGTTGGTGTTCTACAACTCTAAAATCGATCGCGAATTCAGCGAACCTTTTCTAACTGCACTGAGTGCTTTTGGAGGCACGATCGCAATCATCACCGATCGACCATGCGACAATGTAAAACGCATTTCTCCTAACCATCCGAATCTCATCGATGCAGTTTTGAAATGGCTGCATCGATCGATTTTGGAGGCTTGAATTTTGATTTTGGCAGAAGACGATCGCTTTTTCACCAACTCAGGCCCGATCGCACTCACACCCCCCAATCCAACTCGATCCAAACATTTCTTCATCTTTCTCTGAATTAAGAGAAGCGTCGGCTAAAACAGAGTAGGAGAATTTCGGCTACGATCGAGAGTAGATAGGCTAGCACCAGATAAAATAAAGTAAAAATTCCATCCGCACTACCCGTTGAGATGGCTGCGAGCTCTCGGTTCAAAAGTCGAGATTTTGCTACCTTGGCATTTGCCGGGGGACATGGCTACAGAAATTCAAAATACTTGGAATTTATACAAATAGAAAGACAGAAATCGACGACAGCCGATCGATCTATTGTGGAAAACTTGCCGATTTCTGTGGAAAACCCCCCTTTTCCTGTGGAAAACAGCAACTAAATTAAGTGCGATCGCTCTAACCCGATTGATAGGATTTAAAAAATTGGAGGAATTGCGGTAAGTAAAAATACTTTCCCGATTCTTCAATTAATCCGTGTATCCATGTCAAAATCACTGGTTGTGCCTTCATTTTTCAGAATCGTAGCTAATTTGGTCGGACTCGTAAGCCGGCGGCTCAACATGAATTAAGATGCGTACAGGGCTGAAACGTTCTTCCAAACGGGCTTCTACTTCTTCTGTAATCCCGTGAGCTGTTTCTACATCGACAGCATCCACAATCATGTGCATATCAATAAATACTTGACGCCCTACAACGCCACGGGAGGCGATCGAGTGACAGTTGACAACTCCCGGCACATCGATCGCGATCGCGTGAATAACTTCCGGTGCGATCGCCATTTCATCCACCAACCAAGGCAGATTTTCCCTTAAAACCTTCCAACCGCTGCTAAACACCAAAACAGCCACAGGAAAAGACAAAAACACATCCAGGAATTGTAATTGAGGTATATTCCAAACCTGCCCTTGCCAAACACCAATCAACCCGCCGATGACCATAATTGTCACCCAAACATCGCTCATCGTGTGCTGAGCGTCTGCCACTAAAATCGCGCTACCGAGACGTTGGCCAACTCTGCGCTCGTAAAAAGTGACAAAAATATTAATCCCCAGTACAATCAGCAAAATCCACAGTTCATTTGGGGATATTTTGACAACTTTACCCCCGTTAATCAGCCTTTCGACAGCACCGCTGAGAATTTCAAAACAGGCAATTCCCAGAAAAGCAGCAATTCCCAGAGCTCCGAGAGCATCAAATTTTTGGTGTCCGTAGGGATGATCGCGATCGGGCTGCGGATTGGCATAATGATTAGTTACCAATCCTAAAATATTATTAGCGCTGTCCGTGACACTGTGCAAAGCATCTGCCAGCAAACTTAGGGAACCAGTCAGCCATCCCACGGCTGCTTTAATTGCCATCACCAGCAAATTGAGCAATAAGGTAATTATTAAAACCTTGCGGACTTCGGAACGGTTATCGGCAACCATAAACTCTCCTCGATCTGCCCTCAAGTTTTCTGGTTTCTAGTTTAAAGCTTATCAAGCCATAACAGGTTAAAAGTATTGCTGAATCTAGCTTTCAACTAGATTTATATTCATTAATTTAGCCTAGCTTCTTGAGACAAATTTTAATTAATAGCAGTTTCGCCGCCCAATTTAGCTGGCAGGTACTTCTTTTAGGTTATTGTATATTTTATCATTAACAATTGTATGTTAAATTTCATTGCCCATGTCTCTTTCTCCGCTGACACTGAATTTAGTCGAAGGTTCTGTATCCTTTAGCTTTTCCCCGCAAGCCGCGCGGGATTTGCAAAGCGAAATTGCAGCTTTGATGGAAAGCTTGAAAGCTGTAGCAGCCAAAACCGCTGGCGCTAAAGCTTCTCCCCAAAAACCGATGGAATATCGGTATGCAGGAGATGTATTTTTGGAAGTTTTCTGCAACCCGAATATCTGGCCAACTCCTTTTGCTGCGAAAGTGCTGATTACGGTTCGGGACGATCGCGTGCGCGTCACCACCGAAGCCGAACTCAGCCGCCTGCGCGACGATATCGCTCAGTATATCGAACAAGTAGGTTGAGATTCTCAACCTCGATCGTTTGTAGTTAATAGGTTGAAGCTGAGTTCAGATACCATTCTCAAGAACAGGCTTTCCTGCCTGTTCCACAAACATTAAATTTTCTTGTGGGGAGTAGGGGTTGGGCTTCTAGCCCGCCCGTGAAAGGATTACTGACAAAGGATAGCTATCTGCCGGCGACGCCGACCATTCCCACATTGAACCTGCATAATTCTTAGCATTAAATCCCACATTTGTCAAGACACAAGTCAACCATGCAGAGCGAATTCCCCCACTACAATAACTCACAATTTGAGTTGACAGCGAAACTCCTTTCTGCTGCAAAATAGCGACAATTTCCCCGCGATCCAGCAGTTTCCCCTGTTTGTCCATTAACTGTTTGTAATAGAGGTGAACCGCACCGGGAATGTGGCCACCCCGCTTTTCTCCGTAAGGCGTTTTACCTGCATATTCTCGCGGCTCTCTGGCGTCAATAACTGCTAAATTAGCATCTCCTAAAATAGCTTTCAATTCATCCCGCTGAATTTCCCAATTCGAGCGGCGAGATATTACAAAATCTCCTGTTTGCGGTGGATTGTTTGCAGCTTTTACTCGATTAATTCCAGCTTTGATTAAAGCCCGATATCCTCCATCGACAAAAACTGCTTTCTCGTGTCCCAAAGTCCGCAACATCCAAACAATTCGCCCGTCTTCGCCCCACCCTTTCACGGAATCGGCAACGACTATGACAGGTTTGTCTTGACAAATACCAATTGCTTGCAGTTTTTGAGTTAAAACTGTGTTATTTTCGATAATTTTTCCCCTGTGGGGAAAGTCGGAACGCGAAAATTCCTGCCAAGTTACGGGAATAGCTGGTGGGAGACGGCAAAACCACTTTAAAATGGGTGCGCGAGCATCTAGTAAAGTAGCTTCTTGTTCCAGCAATTCCTTAGCTAAATCTGCATTTACTATCCAGTTATTTGCTAAATTACCCAGTAAATTAGACATACTTTATTGAGTAACTTTGGCTGTATTAGCACCGCAGGCTAAAACCCCTTTGGTATTAGTTGGATTAGCTGGTTTAGTCTTGCCAGGAGCAGCATTTATACACAAGATTGTTTGCGTCTTGTTTGCCACCAAAAAGACTCCCCCCACAAAACTTTTGAGATTAGCTTGCTTCGATACTCCGTAGTTAAATACAGCACCTTTTTTCACCATGCCGATCGAGTAGCTGTAATTGGCTGAGTTAGGTTTAACTTGGAGACCTAGATAAACCAATAGATTGGAAACAGAACTTGTAAAGCCTGCTTTTTCAGCATAGTAAACTTGCTGAGCTTTATTCATCGAACCCACAAAGTTTTTCGCTTGTGATTCCTTAGCTGTAAGCGTTTGTGAAACTTGAGCTTCCGAGACAGGACTGAAAACAACTGGCAGAGTTAGAACTGCGATCGCAACTTTGAGCTGCCAGTTGCGGCTGCTAGGCATCATGCTTAATTTCACAGATAACAGGTGGAATGAGCGGTTGAGCAACATACAATTAAACTAATTGTTTTGCCTGAAACTGTTTCAACGCCCCAGGAGCAACCGTGCCGTGTTCTGTAATAATTCCTGAGATTAATTCCGCCGGAGTTACGTCAAAAGCGGGATTGTAAAATTCGACTCCCACAGGACAAATTCGCGTAGTTCCAACTTGATACATTTCAACTGGATCGCGTTCTTCAATGGGGATTTTGCTGCCGTCGGAAAGTTCAAAATCAATTGTTGACAGAGGCGCGGCAACAAAGAAGGGGACGTTGTGAGCTTTGGCAACAATTGCTAAACTGTAAGTGCCAATTTTATTGGCAGCATCGCCATTAGCAGCGATTCTGTCCGCACCGACAACTACTGCGTGAATCATGCCGAGTTTCATGCAGTGGGCTGCCATATTGTCGGCTATTAATGTGACAGGAATTCCTTCTTGCACGCATTCCCAAGTGGTGAGTTTTGCACCTTGGAGACGGGGCCGAGTTTCATCAGCAAAAACTCTTCCAAGTCTTCCTTCTCGCCAAGCAGAACGAAATACACCTAAAGCAGTTCCGTAGCCGGCTGTTGCTAATGCACCTGCATTGCAGTGAGTTAGTAAGTTCAATTTTTCGGGTGTAGCTGGCAGAACTTCTAAACCTTTGTCGCCGATATCTTTACAAGTTTGCAAGTCTTCTGCTTGAATGGTTTTAGCCATTTCTAACAATGTTTTTTGCACTTGTTCGACAGAACCGCTAGTTCTCTCGGCAGTTTTGAGCATTCGCGATATTGCCCAAAACAAATTAACCGCAGTGGGACGAGTCGATCGCAATAACTCGCCAACTTGTTCTAATTTAGCGAGAAATTCGCTACGATCGCCCGTTTCGATTTCTCGCGCCCCCAAATACATCCCGTAGGCTGCTGCTACCCCGATCGCCGGAGCACCTCGGACTATCATAGTTTTAATCGCCTCAGCCATATCTTCGCAGCGGCTAATTTCGACTACAGCGTATTCTTTCGGCAGTCGGTTTTGGTCAATTAGCAGAACTCGGTCTTCGATCCAAGTGACGGGGGAAACAGGGGAGTTTTGAGCGGTCATCTATTTCAATTATGTGAGGGACAAGTTTCTATGATGCCATGAAGGCGACTATTCCCGCCACTTCGATCGACAAAACCCGCCTAATTAAGCGGGTTTTGTAGTTTCCCTAAATAGTTTCACTCTTTGCCAATGATTAAACAATCACTCTCCACTTTAGAAAGCATATCTGGAAAAGCTGATGTGTAGTTGCCATCTTTGTCTACAATCCTGCGGAGTATATATCCGCTCTCAGCAGGTCTGCCGAAAAACGAGTTTGTGCGATGCCAGATATCTCCATTCGGAGTGTTCGGATCTCGATCGATCAAAAAATCTACAAGCCACTGCGGCACACACCATCCAAACACTATCGGCGAAATGTGTCCGTGCTGCAAAGTTGCATCAGAGAATCGAAACAAGTAGCTGAAGCGAGAAAATTTGACAAAATAAATTAACATCCGTCCCGCCATTGATGAATGAAATGTCCAGATAACAGGGTCAATCGATTTTAGATTTTAGATTTTAGATTTTAGATTTTAGATTTTAGATTGAGCCCACGGATAAATGCGGGGGCTTGAGGATTTTTGATTTTCGATTTTGGATTGATTCCACGGATAAATCACGTGGCGG
>NZ_JAUBUJ010000118.1:0-24472 GCF_036705405.1 Microcoleus sp. B13-B6 | reverse complement strand
CTGGTGGCTGTGGGCTTTTTCATTCCTTTATTTTACCAGATGCCGCCACTTAAGTTTTTTTGACCTGAATCCTTACATTGAATCTTTCTATATCACAAGTTTTGCCCGTATCTCTCCCGACAGATTGGTGTCGCTTGCGAGGGAAAACTTTTTCCTATGCGACCTAAAAAGTTGTATAGTACAGGGCATATTGTCTGTAAACGGCTGAGAGCGAATCTCAGAAATCTGGGTCGCAAGAAAACAGGGATGTCTACAGCTTCATATAAAGCCTGTTTAGGCTTCGTTTGGGCTTAAAACGCAGTTTTTGTCCCGCTAAGCCAGGGATGATATTACACTGCGGGTTTTGAAGCAACAGGTAGAAACTTCTAATAACGCCACGCAACAACTGGAAGCGATGCTAAAGGCGTAATTATTCTTAGTTAATCGCTATACCCGTGAAATCTTGGAAAAATACTTCTCGTAAATTCCAGCTTCGTACTGCCCTCGTCGTTCCCTTCGTTCTGCAAATCGTCGCGGCGGTGGGGTTGGTGGGTTATCTTTCCTTCGGCAATGGGCAAATTTTTCTGTAGCCAGCATTGACCCTTTGAATAGCCCACCCACTCATGGAAATCTTATGAAACTCCAAAGACAAATCCTCTTAACAACGATCGGGCTGGTTTCCCTTGCCCTTGTTCCCACCGTTGCTCTCCTGACCTGGACTTCCCGACACGCTCTCCTCGCACAGACTGAAGCACAAGGTAAGCAAGTCGCTCAATCCCTGGCTCGCAGTGCTCAGTTTGTTGAGAAAGTTCCCAAAGATGTGGAAAATACGATCGCAGATCATATGCTTGCCCAAGCCACGATCTCGGCTCACCTGGTTGCTATAGCTGAAGCAGCCAATCTCAGCCCCCAACAAATCAATCAACGGTTAAGTGCGATCGCCAAAAAATCCGTCGTGGAGGAGTTCTGGATTACGGATGAAACTGGACGGGCTTATTTGAAGAATGCTCCCTTCGCGTTCACGTTTAGTCCTGATCGGGCTAAACAACCCCAGGCGTCTATGTTTTGGCCCCTCCTAACAGGAGCAAAATCTACCGTTGTTCAGGATGCCCAGGTGAGAGAGTACGATAAGCAAATCTACAAATATGTGGCAGTAGCAGGGGTCGATCGTCCCCGGATTGTGCAGGTTGGGTATAACGCTTCGTTTATTGAGCGGTTGCGCCAACAAGTTGGAATCAATGGCTTGATCAAGCGATTGTTAACGAGTGGAGAAATCGGTGGCATCTGGGTGGTCGGTCTCAACGCCACCACCAATGCAACGGGTGTGGCAGACAATTCTGGATTGAGTCAAATACTGAGTCCAACAGATACCCAAAGGTTGGAGGACAGTATAGCTCAAAAACTGACCCAAAGTTATCAAGAAGATGGTTTTTTGAAAGTTGCCACGCCGTTAATTGACGAGACAGGACAGATAACAGGGGCAATCCTGGTTTCACTCTCCACAAAACCTGTGCAGGCAGCGCTTCAGAATCAACTGTTATGGTCGCTGACAGTTTCAGCCGTGGTGCTAATAATCAGTTCGATCGTTGCCCTGCTGTTATCGTGGCGACTAACTCAGCCTGTGCTGCAATTAAGCGAGGCTGCATCTTCGTTGTCTACTGGCAACTGGGATCAAACTGTTCATGTCCAGGGGACTGATGAAATGCACGATCTAGCAACTGCATTCAACAAAATGAGCGGACAATTAAAGGAGTCTTTTGCAACACTTGAAGATAAAGTTAAAGAACGCACCGCAGAACTAGGAACCGCTAACGAAGAAATCATTGCCCTCAACGAGAGACTCAAGGAAGACAATCTCCGCATGGGTGCGGAATTGGATATCGTGCGTCAGATGCAGCAAATGATTCTGCCGACTGCTGAGGAACTGAAAATTGAAGGACTCGATATTGCCGCATACATGGAGGCCGCCGATGAAGTCGGCGGCGACTACTATGATGTCTTAAACACCGATGGCGTTGTCACTCTGGGCATCGGCGATGTCACGGGGCATGGACTTGAAAGTGCCATCTTGATGCTGATGGCGCAAACCGCCGTTCGTACCCTCAAGGAGATACGTGAAGTAGACCCGGTTCGGTTCCTAGATGCGCTCAACCGCACCCTTTACAAAAACGTGCAGCGCATGAAATCTCACAAAAGCCTCACCCTAGGGATTTTAAATTACTCCCAAGGACTCGTCAGCATTAGCGGTCAGCATGAAGAAACAATTATTGTGCGAAACGGTGGACAGGTAGAACGTGTCGATACGATGGATTTAGGTTTTCCTATTGGCCTCCACGATGACATTGCTGAGTTCATCAGTCATATTTCAATTGAGCTACAGCTAGGAGATGGTATAGTGCTATATACCGATGGTATTCCCGAAGCAAAAGACATTAAGAAAAAACAATATGGCGTGGAGCCGATGTGTGAAGTCATCAGCAAAAACTGGCATTTATCGGCTGGGGAAATCAAGCAAGCGGTGATTGACGATGTGCGGCGACATATCGGCAATCAAAAAGTATTTGATGATATTACGCTGTTGGTTTTGAAGCGGACGGAATTAGGCCTAGAAACAGAGTCACAGCCTCAAGCAGCCGCAGTGGTTGAGAGCGATCGCGAATACCTCGAAACCATAAACTTATGACATCAAACGGGAAAATTGTCGTCGGGGCGATCGCCTTAGCAGTCAAATTTACGAAAAAGTGGTGAGATATCTCAAACGCCGCCCCCCAACAGAGGCTGAATCTCAAGAGAACTCCAAAGCTGTAGTCAACTTCTAAATTTCTATGATTAAATCTATCTAATGATATATGGTATCAATGTAAAGAAAGCGATCGATCGCGGGATGAGCGCTCCCTTTATTGACATTAGTGCTTTCGGTCAATTAAAACTATTCACTCAAAGCCTTTCTAAATAGCGTAAGGCGCGCCAAGGCGCACCCTACCGGAGCGATCTGCAAGGGTAATTCCTATTCCTCTCAAAGCTTTTTCCGAGCTAAAACAGCTTTATTCTATTTTTTCTTTGACTCAGAAACTTCAGCAATCAAATCGTCTTTATCAACTTTCGGTACAAAATCCGGGCGTTCTTTGGCTTCCCAACCGGGTGGGCGCTTGGAGTTGTACCAGGCGATCGAGCCGATCGTAGCTGCAGCAATAAAGCCAGCAACAAGAACTAATATTGGAGTGCTCAAGCTGACACTTGATTCCGGCACGGGCTGCTGCATCAGCAGCTCAATCATTACTAGCTTGATGGGTGCAACAACAACTGCTATGGGAGTGGTCAAGCTGATATCTATCATCAAAATTCCTCGGGTCTGAAACCCCGTCCTTACAGGACGGCTTTACATTTAATTTGAATCCCCTTGCGGGTAGGGGGGTATGGTTGCCCCCCGTGAGGATATGGTTGTCATCAATCTCCCATTTCTGGGGTAAAGTTAGCTTTGCCAATGTTTTCTGAGCTTGCGCGGGCTAGCAGCACGGTTCCAGTGACCTTAGAACTGTTTAACTACTAGCGACAGAGCAGGGAACTAGCTTCGCATTCGCCCGGTGTCGTGACTCAAAAAACGTAGTCAGTTAAGACGCAAGGCGGGTCAAGATGGCTTGTTAGATTTCTCTTTCAAGCCTCATGCCGTCAGGGCTGAGGTTCTTGACTAGGCTAAATCCTTATCTACTCTACTTTTACATTATCTTAAGTGCTAATGCCGTGTGGTTGATATATCGGAAGACAGAAAAATTGACAGAATTGCCGTCATAATGTTTAGAGGTTGAAAATAGGAGAGCAGATTTTATGCCGTTGGGGACAATAGCATTGCTGTTGGCTGCGAGTTTCAGCCTGGGTGCTTTACCGCTAACGGGATGGGCGGTGCGAGTGTTTAGCCGCCGAGATTTGAGGGCGCTGGGCACGGGGAATGTGGGAGTGTCTGCAGCTTTCATTCACGGCGGGAAATTAGCGGGAATTGCTGCGGTGTTGGCGGAAATTGCCAGGGGTATTCTGCCGGTTTTGGCGGGGCGATTTTGCTTCCCGGATGCACCGGAGATCGCGATCGCCCTGTTAATTCCTCTAGTTGCGGGCAGATATGCGATCGCCCGAGGTGGAGGCGTAACCAACGCTGTTTGGGGTCTTTTGGTATTTTCGCCGCCGGTGGCTGTATCATCGGGCATTTGGGGGCTGCTGGTGTGGGGTTTGGCACAGCGGTGGTGGGGTGAGGGCGATCGGGCGAGACTCTTTGCTTCCCGTTGCGGGTGTCTGTGTACCCCAATCTGGGTTTGGGTGTGGCGTCAATCAATGCCCGAATTTTTAGCAGCAGCAGGATTAGCCTTTTTACTCTTCACAATTAGTCTTCGTCAGGGTGATGATATGGCTTTATCTAAATCAGACCAATTGTTTTCTCTTGATGACTCGTTAGATTCTGCAATCTGTGGCGATAAAGCAGCTAAATTGTCTCAACTGAAACGAGCCGGGTTTAATGTACCTTCTGGTTGGATATTATCCCAAGAAGCGGGCATCGGGCATCGGGCATCGGGCATCGGGCAGCGAGGAAATAGTGATGAATTGTCAATTTCCAATGCTTCCATTCACAATCTAAAATCCAAAATCCAAAATCGAATGATTGTGCGTTCTTCTGCTGCGGGAGAAGATGGCGATACGAGTTCTGCCGCCGGACAATATCAAACTATTGGCCCTGTTTTCACTGAAGCAGAATTACTCGATGCAATTAATCGCTGCCGCCAGTCTTATTGGACTTCCGAAGCTGTGGCTTACCGCCGACAGCGACAATTGCCAGACACCCAAATGGCTGTATTAATTCAGCCTTATATTGACAGCGAATTTGCGGGAGTCATGTTCAGTCGCAATCCTTTAGATGGCGGTTCCCAGATTATTATTGAAGCTTTACCGGGAGGGGCTGAATCTGTTGTCGGCGGACAATCTACTCCGGTTCATTTAGAAATTGATTTTAGTCAACCTGAATCCTTAGAAAAAAAATTAACTGAACTTCAAACTAATTCAATTATTGCTCAATCGATTTTAGCAGAATTGGTGAAACAAGCCCAAGCGATTGAAGCATTCTTTCACGGAATCCCGCAGGATATTGAGTGGAGTTGGGACGGGGAAAAAGTTTGGATTTTGCAAAGCCGCCCAATTACTAATTTACAGCCTTTTTGGACGCGCACTATTGCAGCAGAAGTAATTCCTGGTGCAATTCGCCCCCTAACTTGGTCGATTAATCGGCCGCTAACTTGCGGGGTTTGGGGAGAGATTTTTAAGGTGGTTTTGGGCGATCGCGCCAGTGGCTTAAACTTTAATGAAACGGCAACTTTGCTGGGTTCTCACGCCTATTTTAATGCGACTTTGTTGGGCGAAATTTTTCGGATGATGGGATTGCCGGAGCAGGGTTTGGAATTTTTGCTGAGAGGGCAAAAAATGGGCAAGCCGCCTTTGGGGAAGATTTTGCAGAATTTGCCTGGTTTGTGGCGTCTGGTGCAGCGGGAGAGGGCGCTGAATGCAGAATTTAAGGGCGATCGTACTTCTATTTTCCTCCCGGCACTGCAAAGTTTGGAGAAGGAAGGCACGACACGGGTTTTGACACGGATACACGGATTAATTATTGAGGATGAGTCAAAAGGAATTTTAATGCCCAATGCCCAATTCCCAATGCCCAATTCCCAATGCCCAATTCCCAATGCCCAATGCCCAATGCCCAATTATCAATATTTAACGGAATTGTTGGAGAGAGCGGAGCAAATTCAGGAGTGGCTGAAACCGATTACTTACTACAATATATTAGGGCCGATCGGGCTGGCTATTCGCAAGGCAATTTTTCGAGTTAATGATGACTGGCTGGCTAATGACAGCGCTCCTGAAATTGCTTCGGTGCGAGCTTTACAGCAGTTGGCTCAGAAATTGCGGCACGCTGCTGTTTCGCAGCCTGACGAAACTGTTTCAGTCGCACATTTAGGACAGACATTTGCGGAAACTCCGGCTTTACAAGCAGATTTTGAAAAGTGGCTTGATATTTACGGATATTTGAGCGATGTGGGAACGGATATTGCTGTTCCTACTTGGCGAGAACAACCGGAAGTTTATCAAAAGTTGCTAATAAATATGGCTCAAAAAGCCGAAACTAATTTAGTTGAGAAAGGTGAAATAGGATTGAGTTTTTCGCAGAAGTGGCGATTAGATAAATGTCAAGAAAGAGCGCTTGTCAAAAACGAAATTAGCGAAATTTACGCGCGGTTGTTGGCTCACCTGCGCTGGACTTTTTTGGAGATTGAAGCTTGCGGCTTGGCAATGCAGGTGTTTGAGGAAAGCGGGGATATTTTTTATCTGGAATTTGGGGAAATTCAGCAGTGGATTCGTAGCGGTGCAAGTGTTTCGTTTAAGGATACAATTAGCCAAAGGCGCGATCGCCTGGTAGCCGATCGTGATCGCCAGATTCCCCCCGTAGTCTACGGCAATTTGCTGCCAAATTCTCAGACAAGGGCGATCGACTCCGCAACATCAGAAACTAATATCATCCAGGGAATTCCAGCAAGTATTGGTCGTGTCGAAGGCTTTGTCAAGATTTGCCGCACCGCGAGCACAGATTTAGGAGAAAATGCGATCGCAGTAGTCCCATACACCGATGCAGGTTGGGCACCGCTGCTATTAGGAGCAACAGCAATTATCGCCGAAGTTGGTGGCCAACTATCTCACGGAGCAATTATCGCTCGCGAGTACAAAATTCCCGCAGTTATGAATATTTCTGAAGCTACAACTCGCTTGCGAGACGGTCAAAAAGTCCGAGTAGACGGGTATCTCGGCACTGTAGAATTGCTGGAATAATTAGGAACAGGCAAGATGCCTGTTCCACAAAGAGTTGATTTCTTGTGGAACAGGCATCTTGCCTGTTCCTAAAAAGATTATTGAAAATGGTGCAACATCTCAGCAATCTCGTAAACCCGTCCCAACTTTCCTAGGCTGTTAAGAAATTCTGGAGAACATAATTCCCCAGCTTTCTACCCGTACTTAAACCATCTACGTTAGCACTCATGAAATGGATGCCTCCGTAAATGCGACTCATGCCCGATTCATCGGCCGCTTCGCTGAAGTTTTGGTAGGTTCGCAAAGTGTTGACACTCCTGTCTCCCCGATCGGCAAAGCCGTAATCCGAACCAAAGACAGAACTCATAACAGGATCTGCGGCACCGCTAAAGGTACTGTGGCCCGACGTGTACTCAGGGAACGGGGGAGTAGTTAGCAGCGGAGTCCACAGGGGGTCGGCTGTGGTGTCGGTATTGTTGTCTGTCTCAGCTTGGCGGATAGCTGTCACCGGCCGCCATAAATTGTACTGGTACTTGGCATCCCAGCAACTAATAGCTGCATCGGCGAGAGCAATATTCAACAGGGCAAACAACCGGGCGCTATCTTCCAGGGATGTGGCGGTGAGAGTTGCTGTTTCTTCGGCGATTTGGTTCCAGTGACCCGGAGGCGTAAACGTCCCAGCGCCGTTGGCCCAGAATTTGGCGATCGCTGTTTGGTCTGGGGTGCGCGTAAGACTGTCACTTTTGCCGATTTCTTTGACGTAGTTAAGTTCCTCTGCGTACTTGGCGCTGTCGAGGGCGGGCGGGCCGGGCGGGCGGAACTGAGAACCGCTAGTCATGGCAAAGGGAGTAACTTGGGCCCACTGTGGCCCCAGCGCGGTGGCAAGGGCGGGGGGAGTCGGCACCCAACGGCCGGGGTCGGTTGAGGGGGTGTACTGCACTACTTTCGTGATGCCGTCTGTACTCCGCAAACTGATAATTTGGTCAGCAACTTGCTGTCCGAGGGCAATCCCGTCTTCTTTGGCTTTGCCATCGGTAATTTTAGCTAAAGACGATGCGTATGCTTCGTTGAATGTGGCTGCTTGCGCTGGGTAGAGGTTGACTAAGACGCCGTAGGCGGCCGCTGCGGTGGCTGCTTCTGCTGATGTACCTGCGGGTGGGTCTATTTCCACGAGGTAAGGGGTGTATTTTTTGCCGATCGAGTTAACAGCATCGTAAATGGCTGCGTGAACCATTGCCATGTTGCGGGAGGCGAGGGGAGGCGCGGTGCTGGCTGTCCGCACTGCATTCAGCAGGACTCCGTTCCACTCAATGACAGGGTTTCCCGATAGCTGATTTGTGAATTGGTCGCGGTTGATTGTGTTGCTGTTGACTCCTTGCAATACTGCTAAATACTCGCCCGTAATTTTGTCTTGAATTACTGTGCTGTTGCTGTTGACTCCGGTGCCTTGCTGGATGTTTAAATCTTCAAAGCTGAGGCCGTCTAGCAATCGAATTTTGTCATTGCCGTTGCCGAAGTCGGCGATGTAGTCGGCTGTGGCTAAAGTTGGGCCGCCGCTGCCTTTAGCAATGGCAAATATATCATCGCCTGTGCCGCCGCTCATGGTATCGCTACCTGCGCCCGCGTAGATGAGATCGTTGCCGGAATCGCCACCAATTAGGTCGCTGCCTTTGCCTCCCCAGAGGATGTCGTCGTCTGCACCGCCAACAATCGTATCGTTGCCTTGGTCGCCGCAGATTTTGTCTTTGCCGACATCGCCTCCGAGATAGTCGTCTCCGCTGTTGGCATAAATGATGTCGTTGCCATCCAAGGCGTTAAATGTGTCTGCTTGCGTAGTTCCTTCGAGATAGTCAAAGTTAGAACTAGGGGTCAGGGATGCCATGTTGATTTATTGGATATTTTGATTAAAGCGCATAGATTCCTACTGTCAGTAGATGCTTGAGTCTGTTTACCCCAGCTTTAATATTATTAAACTTTGTGGTTCGCAAGCAAACGCCACAACAAAGCTTTATTAAATCTTTAACGTTGAATGGGTTTTTGATGAACTTTTGCGCTGTAAATGTACGTCAAGATACTATTTAAAAAAGTTCCTCAAACAGTGCCACTTTGTTAAATCTTTACAAAAAAACAGTTTTTTTAAATTTTTATATAACCCCTATTCCATATCATAAATGAGCGGATTGTGTAACGGACTAAGTAGATATTTATTAAGCACTCCTCAAAGCTGCGATCGGGTCTAGTTTGGCGGCTTGGCGGGCGGGGACAACGCCGAAGAAGAGGCCTACTGCACCGGATACACTGACAGCCAGGGCGATCGCCACGGGTGATATTCCAGCTTGCAGGGGCGTGAAATTACCTACAAGCAAGATACCGCCGACACCGACGCAAGTACCGACTATCCCTCCGGCGGCGGATAAAATTACAGCTTCAACAATAAATTGAAACAAGATATCTTGTTGAGATGCGCCGATCGCCTTTCTGAGCCCGATTTCCTGAGTGCGTTCGCTAACGGACACAAGCATAATGTTCATAATCCCAATGCCACCGACTAATAGGGAAATGCTGGCAACAGCAGTTAACATCAGAGTCAAAGCGCCGGAAATTGCCCCCATTCTTGCCATTAAATCTTTTTGATTTCTGACAGTAAAATCATCTTCGGTAGTAATTTTATGCCGCAATCTCAGCAGGTTTTCCACCTGAAATTGCGCCGCATCCATTTGCGATTCATCTTTAATCGAAATAAATATCGACGTGACAGCCAAACCGTAGGGAGATTTGCGCCCAACTATGCGATTGGCCATTGTGGTGATCGGCACAGTGGCGGAATTATCAAAATTCGTACCAAAAGATGTGCCTTTGGGCGCCAATACTCCAATTACTTTGAGGCTGACATTTTTGATCCGCACTTGTTCGCCCAAGGGATTTGTATTGCCAAAAAGTTTCTCGGCCAATTCTGAACCGAGCACCACAACTTGGTTACTTTGCTTAACATCAAGTTCGGTCAAAAACCGCCCTTTTGCCATTTCAAAGCTTCTAACTTCTAGAAACTCTGGAATTGTGCCAAAAATTAGAGATGAGACATTTTTGTTGCTGTAGCGAACTATTTCAGAACTGTTAAGTTCTGCTGAGACGCCTTGAACGGATGGGACTTGAGTTGCGATCGCCTTTGCGTCTGGCAATACGAGAGTTTGAGGCGCACTTGAGATGGTACTTCGCCTAGCGTTGGGAACTCCCGGCCTAACTATCAATACATTTGTACCCAGAGATTGAACTTGTCCTGCTACAAATTTTTGAGCTCCTTCTCCCACTCCAATCATGGCAATTACTGAGGCATTGCCGACAATCATGCCAATCATTGTTAAACTGCTGCGAATTTTGTTGGCTAGTAGCGTTTGACCGGCCATTTTGACGCTTTCAATAAAATTCATAATTTGGGAATTGGGAATGGGGAATTGGGCATCGGGCATCGGGAATTGGGAATCGGGCATCGGGCATCGGGCATCGGAAATTAGTAATTGGTAATGGAAACCAACAAATAACTAATGACTACTGACTAATGACTAATGACTAATGACTTCTTAAGCACTTCTTAATGCCACAATCGGGTCGAGTTTAGCAGCTTGTTTTGCGGGCACAATGCCGAAAAACAAGCCGATACTGCCCGAAACACCGACTGCAAGTGCGATCGCCACTGGGGAAACGCTAGCTTGCAAGGGAGTAAAAGCAGCTACTAAAAGCACGCCGCCGATACCGAATCCAGTGCCGATCGCCCCGCCTGCCGCCGACAAAATCACAGACTCTATCATAAACTGAATCAGGATATCTTGCTGAGAAGCTCCGATCGCCTTTCTCAATCCAATCTCCTTCGTGCGTTCAGTAACCGAAACCAGCATGATATTCATAATCCCGATGCCGCCGACAAACAGCGAAATTGCCGCCACGAAAGCCAACATCAACGTCAAAGCACCAGTAATACTGCCCAAAGTATTCATTAAATCTTTCTGGTTGCGAACAGTAAAATCATCTTCTTTAGTAATTTTGTGCCGCAACCTGAGCAAATTTTCTATTTGAAATTGGGCCGCTTGCATCATACTTTCATCTTTGATAGCAACCGAAATAAATGTTACTTTTGTACCGTAGGGAGACGAGCGACCAACAATTCTGTTAGCCATTGTTGTCAGCGGCAAATAAACATTCATATCTTGATTGTCGCCAAAACTTGAGCCTTTCGCCTGCATGACACCAATCACTTGAAAAGTCGAGTTTTTGATGCGAATGTATTGACCAATTGGCTGTGTATTGCCAAACAATTGTTCTGCTGCTTCCGATCCTAAAGCCACCACATTTTCTTGTCTTTCTAAATCTAATTTGTTTAAAAATCGACCTTGGGCAACATCAAAGCTTCTGACTGTCAGAAACTCTGGCGTAGTTCCAACAATAGAAGATGAGACATTTTTGTTGCGGTAGGTAACGAGTTGACTGTCATTGAGAGTTGGTGCGACTTCTTCGACAGAAGGAACTTGAGATGCGATCGCCTCTGCATCTTCCACTACTAAAGTCTGGGGCGGAATCACCGGGCGGCTTTGCGCTTCAGGGCTTCCGGGAATAATAAATAGCAAGTTTGAACCCAGAGAGTTAACTTGTCCCTCGATAAATGTTTGAGCTCCTTCGCCAATACCGATCATAGAAATTACCGAAGCATTGCCGATGATAATTCCTAACATCGTCAAGGTGCTGCGAAGCTTGTTTGCCATCAAAGTTGTGACAGCCATTTTGACGCTTTCAACAATATCCATAATTCGATTTTAGATTTTGGATTTTAGATTTTAGATTGGGGATTATTGGATTTGAGATTGGGGATTGGGATTGGGGATTATTCGATTGGGGATTGGGGATTGGGGATTGGGAATTATTGGATTTTCGATTGGGGATTGGGGATTGGGGATTTGGGATTGGGATTATTGGTGTCAAATTAATATTTAAACCTATAATCAATCTCGCTTGTAGTCTAGTTTAGAGCCCCCTAAATCCCCCTTAATAAGGGGAGTAGGGGTTGACTTTGAATACTGTTGTCCCCCCTTCTTAAGAGGGACTTTGACTGCTCTTGTCCCCCCCTTCTTAAGGGGGGTTAGGGGGGATCTCCGGGGAAAGAAAACACCCTAGAGCGATCGAGATAAATAATGCCCCATGCCCCATGCCCCATGCCCCATGCCCCATGCCCTATTTCTGATTCTTGATAATATCCTCCAGCTTTTTACCTTGAGGAAGTTCGGTAAAAACGCGATCGCCCACTTTTGCACCCTCTAAAATCTGAATCTTGTTGCCAATAGTCGATCCAACCGTAACAGGCTTAAACTTCGGCTGTTGTTTCTCATCAGGAACCAGCACACCCGTTTGACCTTTATTAGTGACAATTGCCACCGTCGGCACAACTAAAGCATTGCTCAGCTTTTGACCAACAAATCTCAAATCTACATTCATCCCCGATTGCAGCGACTCTTTGCCCGTATCAATGGCAACTCGCACTTGAAATAGGGTCACATCCCGTTCCTTAACCGCTTCCGGTGCAATTAATTTAACGCGACCTTTAAACACTTTATCGGGATAAGCATCAGCCACTATTTCAACGACTTGACCCGGTTTAATTTGACTGATATCAGCCTCCGGGACTTTCGCCAAAACTTCCACATCTCTAGCTAGAGCGACAATCGATGTCGAAGTTGCCGAAGTTGCTTCCGAGGCAGAAGTTGCGGGAGTTACAAAAGCTCCTTGGATGGCGTATCTTTGGGTAATAATTCCAGCAAAAGGAGCGCGAACTTTCGTATCTTCTAACTGCACTTCTTGAAAGCGAACTTGAGCTTGAGCTTCGGCTAATTCAGCTTTAGCTTGAGCTATTTCTTCCGGGCGAGAACCGTTTTCTTGTGCGGCAAATTGGCTTTTTGCTTCAGCAACTGCTGCTTCTGCTTTGGCGATTTCTTCGGGACGGTTGCCGTTTTCTAGTTGTGCTAATTTGCTTTTAGCTTCGGCAACTTCTGCTTCGCCTTTGGCAATTTCTTCCGATCGCGTGCCGTTTTGCAATTGCTTCAATGCTTGCTGCTCGACTTGGACAGCAGCTTGCAGTTGCTGAATTTGGGACTCCCGACTTTCTTGTAGTTGTTGCAGGCGTCTTTGAGATTCTATTAATTTAGCTTGGGCAGTGCGATTTTCTTTAATTAATTCATCAAGTTTATCTTTAGCAAGAGCGCCTTCTTCCACTAGCGGTCGGTTGCGTTCCACCCGTTGAGCAGTTAGTTCCGCTTGGGCTTTACTCGAGTCAATTTGCGTTTGTGCTTGGGCAATTTCTTGTTTGACACTGCCGGTTTGAGCATCTGCTAAACGAGCTTGAGCTTGGGCTAAACGAGCTCGCGCTTGGCTGACTTCTTCAACGCGGCTGCCGGCTCGCAGTCGCTGCAAGCCTGCTTGAGTCTGCTGCAAGCGGGCTCTGGCTCCTGCAACTTCTTCAACGCGGCTACCGGCTTGGGCTTGCGCGAGACTGGCTTCGGCTTGCTCTAAGCGCGCTCGGGCGCTGGCGATGTCTTCCGATCGATTCCCGGCTTCAATTTTGGCGAGTTTGGCTCGCACGCTGGCTTCGCGGGCTTTAGCTTGAGCGAGTTGAGCTTCTACATCGCGGCTTTCCATGCGGGCCACGATTTGTCCTGCTTCGACTTTATCGCCCTGTTCGACAAATAATTCTGCTATGCGCCCGGAGCCTTTGGGGCTGAGATTCACGCGCTGTACGGGCTGCACGGTGCCACTGGACGTGATCCGCACCGTGAGGTTTTGCGCTTCCACCGGCACTGTCATAGTGGCGATCGCATCTACTTTCGGCTGCGATCGACTTTTTGCTATATATATTGTGGTCGGTACAGCTAGCAACCCGGCTGCAACCAACCCAATCGCCCACCGCTGCGGTTTGCGCGCGGGTTTCTTCGGAGACTGCTTTTGGGCGGTTTTTTTATCTGCAATTTTGGTCTCTGCGGCCTTGGTGTCTACAATCTGAGTATCTTCCACCTTGACCTGAGCAGTTTCCTTTTTAGGGCTAACGATCATACCGACTCACCTAATTTAATCTCAGGATTACCTTTAAAGGTAAAATTTTTGCTGATGCTCGGCATCGTCTTTCAGACTCATCCGATCGGGTGAATTTAAAAAAGTTCCCCAACCCGCACCTGTAAACAATTATAGCTAATCTTTGCAATTTATTAACAAATGTTAAGTTTTTTCAGCCAAAAGAGGTGGATCTAAACAAAATTGCTCCCGGCTGCTGGCAAATAAAAATATATTTTAATAAATAATATCATTTTTGGGAGATCGGGGCGTGATCCTCAGCAGCAACAAAGGCCGATCGGGCAGCGGGCGATCGACTAAACTCGGTCATTGCGGACTCGCGAACCCATCGCTGCGGGATCTGCCAGTGCGAATCTCGCAACGACACAGTATGGACACACTTATTCTCATAAACCCGGTTTCACGGGTAGCGGTGTGTAAACCCTGAATACATATTCGCCCTGTGCCCACAACAGGTTAAAATATTTTTCAAATCCGTTAAAAATGGAAAATCAAAACAATGAATCGCCCTCAAAGTGTTACAGTTTTGGCAATCTTGCAGCTAATTAGCGGCATTTTCAGTCTGCTTGACGGCTTGTTCATCTTACTTTTTGCCGGGATTTTTGGCGGCATCGGTGCGGCTGTCGGCGGGGCAAAAGTTGGCACTGTAATCGGCGGCTTCATTGCAATTTTTGCTGGAATTAGTTTTATTTTAGGCCTCCTCTCTTTACTCTTAACTTGGGGTTTGTTTCAACTCAAAAAATGGGCTTGGACGGGAACGTTAATTGTCCACATCATCGCTACCCTCGCGCAAATTGCCAAAATGTTGGGCAGCGGCGGTACAGCAGTCAATTTTTTAACTCTGGGTTTTGCAGTGGCTAGCATTTACTACCTGCAGCGGCCGGATGTTAAACAAGCATTTCGTGTCTGATTTCCTTTTCATTAACGGTACTGAATTCTCGGATCTAAAAAAGCATAGGAAATATCAACCGCCAGATTAATCAGTACAAAAGTTACAGCCACAAAGATTACTCCTCCTTGGACAATTGGGTAATCCCGCGTCAGAATACCGGTGTAAATCCAAGAACCAATTCCCGGCCACGAGAAAATCGTTTCAGTCAGAATAGCGCCGCCTAAAAGAGTGCCGAACTGCAAACCGATAGTTGTGACGATCGGCAAAAACGCATTTTTCAAAGCGTGTTTCAAAATTACCCAATATTCCGGCAATCCCTTCGCCCTCGCAGTGCGGATGTAATCTTGAGAAAGCACTTCCAGCATCGCAGAACGAGTGATGCGAGCTATAATAGCCAGAGGAATAGTTCCTAAAGTCAAAGCTGGCAGGATTAAATGGGCGATCGCATCCCGCAAAGCCGCCAAATCCCACCTCAGCAACGCATCCAAAACATAAACACCCGTAATCGACTTAAAACCAAACCCCAAATCTACACTAATTCGCCCGCTAGGAGGCAGCCATTTCAGATAAACAGCAAACAAATAAATCAACATCAATCCCAACCAATACACCGGCAAAGATACGCCAATTAACGAACCGCTCATCGCTAGATTGTCCAGCCAGCTATTTTTCCGAACAGCAGCCAAAATCCCCGCCGGAATTCCGATAACAAGTGCCACCAACATCGCCACCACAGACAGTTCAAAAGTAGCAGGCCAGCGACTTGTAATTTCATCAATTATGGGGATACCGCTAATAATGCTATTTCCCAAATCCAAGCGTAGCAAACTCCATAAAAAAGCCAAATATTGCAAAGGCAAAGGCTGATTTAAACCTAATCTCGCTCTCAAAATTTCCACCTGTTCGGGAGTTCCCCGTTCTCCCAAAAGCACTGTAGCTGGGTCTCCTGGTATCAAATGCAAAAATATAAATACTAGCAGAGTGATTCCGAAAAGGACGGGCAATAGTCCCAGCAAACGTTTTACAATATAATTAATCATGTTTTTAATATAGATTCTAGCGTCTCGGATTTTGCGGCTTTTTCACATATTATTATATGATTGGTAGGGGGTTTTTTATGAGCAATATTTGGCATGACTAAAAATATAGATAAACCCGCCCTTTTTTAGGGAACCACGAAGTGAAGAGGGCGGGTTTTTGAGATTGTCGGTATTAGGGCTATATTGTTGGTAAAACCCGCCCCTACACAATTAGATACAAGGAAAACCCGCCGCTTTCAAGACTTACTAACATCCTCAAAAGACTCAGACCCCAAAGGACTCGGAATCCAACCTTGAATATTCTTGCGTTTCCCTAAAAGCGGCTGCGAATGTACGATCGGCAAACGCACAGCTTCCCCATGCAAAATCTCGCTAACTTCCGCATAAATTTTCGCCCTAGCTGCTTTATCGCCACTCGCCCTCCCCTGATCCAAAAGTTCCAGAACTTTCGGATTTTTCCAATTTCCCAAATCCCCCGTGGAACCAGGCCCGAAGTGAGGATAATAAAAATTGTCTGGATCGCCATAATCTCCAGTCCAACCCATCATAAAAGATTGAAATCCGGGAGGTTTTAGCCGATCGGCTAAATAAGCAGACCAATCCTTTGTCAGCAATTTTACCCGAATCCCGATCGCGCTCAAATCCGCCGCAAATGCCTCAGCGATCGGCTTCGGCGTGGGAAAATAGGGACGGCCCACGGGCATATACCACAAATCCAAATCAAAACCGTTCGGATAACCGGCTTTCGCGAGCATTGCTTTAGCTTGCTGCGGGTTAAATTCATAATCTTTAACTCGATCGGACGCCGCCCAATTCAGCGCAGGCGGGATAAATTGCGAATCATGTTTTCCGAGTTCTCCCCAGAAAGCTTGGACTATGGCTGGCTTGTTAATGGTTTGGGCGATCGCCCGCCTGACTTCCGGTTTTGACAAAGGTTCGTAAGTCGGATTTAGCCCTAAATAACCGACATTAAAAGAAGGTCGCACAACAGCTTCTAAATTAGGATCTCCCTGAACTTCTTTCAGTTGATCCGGCGTTAAATCCACAGTAAAATCAAGTTGTCCTGCTCGCAACTGAGCCAGTCTCGCTGCCGGATCGTCAACAAAACGAATTACCAATTGATTGACTTTTGGCGTGCCAGTTTTCCAATAATTCGGATTTTTCTCCAAAACAATGCGATCGCCCGATCGCCATTCCTGAAACACAAAAGGCCCCGTCCCCACCGCCAGAGACCCCGGAGTGCCGTACTTAGCACCCGCTTTTTTCACCGCCGCCGGACTCGCCATCCCGAAATAACCCGACCCAATCGCCGACGGAAAAGCAGCAAAAGGTCGATTCAAAACAAATTTAATTGTAGACTTATCAACAACCGCCACATCTTTTACTAAAGAATCTTTTTCTCCCTTAAACCCGCCAAATAAATTTTTCCAAATCGGATAAGTCTTGCCCGCTTCTCGAAAACCGTTAGGATTTTTCGCATCCCACCAGCGCTCCACATTAAACTTAACAGCTTCCGCATCAAAATCCGTACCGTCGTGAAACTTTACCCCAGAACGCAACTTAAAAGTCCAAGTTTTACCATCTTTAGAACTTGACCATTCAGTAGCGAGACTCGGCTCAAGTTCCACAGTTCCCGGTTTGAAATCAGTCAAGCGATTGTAAATTTGGTCGATAACAATCACCGAATTGCCATCAGTAATATTTCCCGGTTCCAGATTTATCGGCGGCCCACCCGCACCGTAAACTAAAGCCCCAGCCGGAACCGCAGCAGGAGTTGTCGGAGTTGGAGAATTATTGCTAACCGTGTTTGAGGGCGTGCCGCAATTTGATAAAATTACAGCCATCCCAAAAACTATACTTAATAAAACTAAACGCCAGGGTTTTAACAATCTCATTTCAATAGCTCCCGTTTAATAGTAAATTGTACTCATGTAATAATAAAATGGTAATTCTCCCCGGCTCTTCCCTCTGCGAACTCTGCGCTCTCTGCGGTTAATTTAATAAATTCTATCAGGACTTACGCAACTGTCACAAGCGCTAGCGGCTAAGCACACCATCCGCCCAAAAACAAGACCCTAAACATAGTTAGGGATAGAACAGGCCAACTCCAGTTCTATCCTAACTATTTCTGAACCTATCAAGCAGCTTTTTCTCCAAAAAACTTTAGCCGTTTCAACCACTTCTGCCAGTATTCCAGCAATAGTTCGCGTTCCAACACAAATATTTCCGCATCTTCATCGGGAAGAGCCACAACAATCAAAGCATTAACAATTTTAGAACCAAACAGACTCTCACCATAGCATCGATTAATTGCCCCACCATAAGCAACTAACTGTAAAGGCTTGTCGTAGAGTTTTTCTACTCGCAGTTTAGGTTCTTCAGCAGTCGTCCACTCAATAGTGCATGGAACACCTTGATAACGGGCAACTAAATCAACTTTCCCAGCGTATCCTTCCACATAATTTGGCACAACTGTCTCCACCAACTGGACATCGCTAAGTTTCTCCAGTACAGGCTGAACGCTATAACAATAGGGCTGAATTAGGCTGGAAGCGGGAGATAACCCTTGCAAATAATCCTTAACCCACTGATGCAATAGTTCTCCCCGGCGACGGCTGCTTACAGCAATGCGATTTGCTTCTGTGTTTCCTACTTTCTTGCGCCAATTACAAAGAGCAGCTACAGACTCAAGCGGCTGTGTAGCCTTAAGTATCGTGGTAACTGCTGGTAGCAGAATGCCATTTTTGCCTTTGTAGTCAAACCGTCCATTAGCCCTGGTTCTTTTCATGATAAGAATCTCCCAAAAATTACTAAATTCAATTTCGCAATTTAGCTTTGGAGATATCTCTCACGTTGAGGCTGACTTAGACTGACTTAGGCTGACATATCTAGAATCTTCAGTTTCAGCCTGCTATTGAATAGCATTTTGGCTCCACAATAAGTAATATAAGAGCAGCCCTAACTGTGATTTAAGGCTAGATAGAAGATACTGAATTCGTTGTCAGGTAATAGAGAGGCTAGTCCATGTCAATGCCGCGTGACTTTTTAATTGAGATGGCTCGTAAGTATGCGCTTTCGCCAGAGCAAGAGGATGCTTTTGTACTCTGGTTTAGCAGTAACAAGACAGAGTTGGAGATAGCAACAGAACTCCATATCAGCAGCAGTGCGCTTACCACTCGCATGAGCCACGTTTACAAAAAGTTCAGTATCAACGGTAAAGGCCCAGGTAAATATGGTCGCTTGCTCAATTTTCTGACTGCTGAATATCGTAAATGCAAGGCTTCGGACTCTCCAACTTCTAATCTGTCAGAGGATGAGTTAAATGACTTGGTGCAAGAGGTGCGCCAGAATTGCCACGAGATGATTCAAGACCAGTGCGGTACAATGCGATCGCTCACGATGTCGCAACCCATTGACGTAAGTGACCTTTACACCAACGTCAATATTCTGGAAAAAATTACCAGTCATCGGCGGCGCGAAATTGATGAACTGTTGCAAGACTGTAACCCGGAAAACTTCTATCGCTTCGGGCTTGGCAGAGTAACTGATAAACGAATACTAGGACTAGAAGCGGTTGACAAATACTCAAAATTGATTGTGCTGGGTAAGCCAGGGTCAGGAAAAACCACATTTTTAAAATATTTAGCAATCCAGTGCGATCGAGGTAAATTTCAAGCTCATCGCCTTCCTATTTTTCTCACGCTCAAGCAGTTTGCAGAAACTGAAGGAAAACCTAGCTTACTGGAATACATCACCCAGATGTTTTCTGATTGTGATGTTTCTGCTGACCAAATAGCTGTCCTTTTCAAGCACGGTAAGGCACTGGTTTTACTCGATGGTTTAGATGAAGTAAAAGTTGAGCATAACAGCCATGTCATCAAGCAAGTTCTTTATTTATCTGACAAATTTCGCACCAATAACTTTGTAATGACTTGTCGGATTGCAGCAAAAGATTATACTTTTGAGAAGTTTACAGAGGTGGAAGTCGCAGATTTTGATGACAAACAGATAGCCACCTTTGCCCGAAAATGGTTTCAAGCTAAGGAACCCGCGAAAGCAGAGGAATTTATTCAACAGCTTAGGGAAAACAACCGGATTCGAGAACTGGCAACAAATCCGTTACTGCTAACGCTGTTATGTTTGGTGTTTGAAGAATCAGCCAAATTTCCCGGCTTACGTTCCGAACTTTATGAAGAAGGAGTAGATATTCTGCTGAGAAGATGGGATGAAACGCGAAAGATTGAGCGAGAGCAGGTTTATAAAAATCTCTCATTGCAGCACAAGAAAGATTTACTCAGTCAAATTGCTCTAACGACATTTCAGCAGGGAGACTATTTCTTTAAACAGAAACAACTAGAGCAGTATATTTCTGATTACATCCGCAATCTGCCCGATGCTCAAAACGACCCGGAGGCGTTGCAGGTAGATAGTGAAGCGGTGCTAAAATCAATTGAGGCGCAACATGGGTTATTGGTGGAACGGGCGCATAAAATCTATTCTTATTCTCACTTGACTTTTCAAGAGTATTTTATAGCCAGAAAAATTGCGATCAGTTGTAATTCATACATACCAAAGCAACAGGCTTGGCCAATTCTGATTAATAACATTACTGATAAACCCTGGCGGGAAGTGTTTTTTTTAGTGGTTGAAATGTTAGCAAGTGCAGACTGTCTGTTGTTTTATATGAAGCAGGCAATTGATGTACTTTTAGGGCATGATGAAAAGCTACAACATTTTTTGTATTGGATAAATCAAAAATCTTGCTTAATTCAACTTCCGTTTAAAAGAGCAGCAATCCGAGCGTTCTACTTCGATCTAGCTGTGGCTCCGGCCTCCACTCATTCGCCCGATCTTGATTGCTCTCTAAACCTTGCCTTTAAGGTTGATTCTAATTTAATAGGTTTCCACGAAAATTTTAACAACTCTCCTGTTGATTTGCATATCGATTTCTGTCTGTATGCCACTCTCGCTCATGCCATTAACGACTGTATCGATCCTGATTTTGTTACCCCTGACGGTGAGTTTGATTTTAATCTGTGGCAATCATTACAACAACTTGAAGCGGAACTGCCTGATTGGAAAGATAGTCTTTCATTTGATAAGTGGCAAGCCGAAAATGGTCAACTTTGGACGAAAAAATTCAGAAGTTTGATTATAAAGTATCGCAATATTGGTCATAACTGGCAGTTTAACGACTCACAAAAGCAACTATTACAGCAGTATTACGATGCCAATAAGCTGCTGATAGACTGTCTAAATAGCGCTTGTAATGTATCTCCTGAAGTGCGCGAAGAGATAGAAGAAACATTGTTATTGCCAAAAGATGAAATTAAAAAGTATAAGTAAAAGCACCGACTCTCGTCCGTGTGTTGAGAATATCTTCCAGATCGGTCAATTAAGTTAACCAAGACCAGCCAATGCAACTAATCTGCTTGAAGCCGATCGCAATTAAAACCAAACAGAATCTAAATATATTCTTCACTTGTCCCCTATTGACAGATCATAAAAAATTGTCCGCTCTCAAGAAAGCCCCGTGAATGACGTACCAAAAGCCCAAGCGATGACTGATCCAGAAGTGGAAGCACTGTTAGATAGCACCGGCGGTTTATTGAAGCTAGAAAATATGGAACACGCCGATGATATCATGTTGGAATTCGCGGGAATTTCCGATCGCGATCGAGTCACACTCGGCGGCGTCGTCCATACCCACAATTCCAAAAAACCCCTGAACACCAACGTCCAAATTACCGATCGCACATTCATTCGAGGGCTAAATCTCAACCCACACCTTTACATTAGGCGTCGCAACCAGCATGAAAGCCAACGTTTGCAACCCAGCTAGAGGGGTCATTCGATTTGAGATTTGAGATTTGAGATTTGAGATTTACTCCATGAATCTGGGAGCTTGAAGTTTCGTCTAAAATTTTTATTTCTCCACGACATCGGGGGCTTGTATCCGTTTTTGGGCGGGTCACAAATGACAAAGCTATCGATTAATTCGATTGTTGGAAATGCAATCTACCTGTGGAGCATAAACATTCCTTTCCCCACCCAAAATATTTTTGAATATCTGCATATAACAACCCGATTCGGGATTCCAAAACATCAATATTTCTCTCTTTTCTCTTTCTCTGCGCCCTCTGCGCCCTCTGCGGTTTGTTAAAAAAAATCTACTTTACTTCAAGCAATACGATGGCTATAGGCGATCGCACCCACCCTACAAATCAAAACTCTCTTCACCAATACTTCCCAGTTCCCCGCTACCCAGAAACTCTTCCTCCTCTACTTCCTCACTCCCAGACTCGAAACTTTCCACTACAAACGGCAAACCAGCCGCCATCAAACCCCGTTGAACCAGTTCCGGCGTTTCCTCAAACAAAACAAATAGCGGATGAACAGCCTCAGCTTCATCGCTGTAAATATGTCTGTAGCGGTGTGGCATCACCCATTCGTAACCTTTATCGAGCCAAACCTGAGACTGCCGCCAGCGGCCGAGCAACTCAGAAAACTCTTCGCCCGGACGATGAATGAAAATCAAAATTTCCACTCCAATTTTAACTTTCCATTCAGGATCGCACATCAAAATCGCCAAATCGCAGGGCAAACAAACTGCCTGTCCGGGCGATATGCTAGTGCCGCTGCTTCCCGCATAAGAAACCCCGTCCCGCAAGCGCGCAATTGGCAAAGGAATTGTGATTAAACTCTCATGGGCGCGGCGGATACTCGGAATCATTTCCATGTAAACCCGATATTTTTTCAGCAGGGCGATCGCCGCCGAAGATTCGCTGTACTCTGCTAGTAAAGTCTCGTAATGTGATTGTTTAACAGACATATTCAAACCAAAGAATAAGTAATTACTAATTTGCTCATTGCTAATCGATCGCTTCTAGTTACTAGGAAGACCCCATTGGTGACAACTTAAGCTCAAGTTCCCCCCTTCGGAGAACTTGAGCTTGCCTCCAGGCCTTGCTGTGTAACGCGAACAGCGATTGAAGCATTTATGGCTATGGGCTACAAATGTCGGGAGAATGCTTACAGCCTTTTTATTTACAAGGTTTGAGCCATGTGCAGTCTCAAGATTAAGCCCGATACGATGCCTCTCTGTTATTTTATGCCGCTCGCCTGAACTTCATCAGAGCCAAAAAGCTAATCTGGTCTCTAAGGTGTGACTCTGGGAGCAAAATGGGAAAACGACGTACTATAAATCCAGATCATATTCGCCATCGGAATGTACCAGTTCGCCTCAACTGAAGTGATAGCAGCCAGGCAAAAATTGCTCTCTCCCCTAGTCTATTCAAGAATCGAGCGTGTCTTCAGAGCTGAGTGTGTCAATACCCCAAGCTCAAGAGCGCGATGCGGCAACCTTATAACTCATAAGATTGATCATAAGTCAACATAAAACCTAAATCTTTACAAAAATCGACTAATTTTAAAGACTTACTAAAGCACTGAGGGGTTGTACCGCTTGTGAAAACCTAGGCAAACCTAGGTAAACTCTGCGGTATAAGCTTTAAACGTTCTTTCTTAGCGCTTGCGCTTCCTCGGTATCGAGGTTGACCAAGAAACTCCAGTTAGAAACGGTATAATAATTACAACGACGTAATATTACACCGGAACGTTTGATTTTTTTATTCAGTTGGTTCCACTCGCTCCAAACGTGCTTTTCCGGGTTCACCTCGGAATAGGCGGTTAAGGAGCGAGGTATTCTTTCACTTAATTTCATGGCTCTGCGAGCAATGACCAGAGAGGCAGATTCGTCGCTAGCTAGACCATACATTTTTAGATATTTTACCAAACCGATAATACTTGAATAAGCCGGATTGACTACAATTAGCTCAATTCCGCGATTCGATAAAATAGAATTGAGTTGTTTGTAGAACTCGCTGTATGCCCAGCCTGACAGCATCCGGGCATACTTTTTACCCTTCTCTCCTAAAGATTCTTTTTTTGCTGAGAAATCAAGTTCTTCGCAAACTACAGGACATTCAAATTCCACAGCCTTTGCTGCTAATTGCAGGCAAGCATTAACGATCTGAGCCTGTTGCTTGCCATTCGGTAAGCCCATCTGCAATGGAATCTGCCCTTTGGCTTGGAGATTCCCTTCAGTATCAACATACGCCCACCCAATAGAATTAAACTCAGCCAGGCTGTCACCAACCCCGCTGGTCTTCAAAACCGTGCGTGAAAGTTTCCCTTCACACGGCTCCTCAATGATTTGGTGCTTGTCACGCATACCTCATTACCCATTTATCCGCGACTTTTTCAAGTTTTCTGGTGGGCTTAGGCTCGGCACTATTACAGCCGGATTTTGTACCAAGACTGCCATCATTGGCTGTCTTTGTGTCGTGGCAATGTCTGTGTAGTAGTTGCAAATTGTCGTAGATATCCTTACCACCTTGCGATTTAGGGATTTTATGATCAACTTCTAACACATCGTTTTCACGGAAAAACAAATCGCAGTGGGTGCATTTCCCTTTTTGCTTTTTTAAGAGTGTTGCCACTTTTTTGGGCATTTCCGGGTTTTTTCCCATTCTTGTACTCCAATAGTCGGGTAGGGCAGGGACATTGCTGTCCCCTTCCCCCCTAAGAACCGTGCTTGCAAGTTTCCCTGCAC
>NZ_JAUBUJ010000117.1:0-24767 GCF_036705405.1 Microcoleus sp. B13-B6 | reverse complement strand
TCTGCCTCCTGCCTCCTGCCTCCTGCCTCAAAACTCCAATTTCTAGCGGAGGGCTGCAAAGGTGAGATGCTCCCGATTTTTTGTACCGTCAAAAAGGGCAATTAAAACTTGACAACTCAATTATTGAAGAATTTATACCTATCTTAGTTACAACCGTCTTTGCAGATTCATTAAAAGACAAAGAATTATCCTTTGGCCCAACACAGTGTTTTTCATCCCTACGATTTGAGTCAAGTTTAAAACTCAGTCCAAAAGGCGGTGGGATGAGTATTCGAGCCAAGGATCAAGATTTTGCGATTAGTAGAAAAATATTTCTCAAAGCCTCTCATAACCAAGATTTTAAGGAGGCTACCTCCCGCGAGGCAAATATTGCTTATGTTGCGGCTGAGTGTAAAACAAATCTTGATAAAACCATGTTTCAAGAGGGCGCAGCAACTGCCCTGGATGTAAAATTGAGTGTACCAGGAGCCAAGTATTTCTTGCTATGTGAGTGGCTTGATATGTCGCCGATTAGCTCATCACTCACAGCTATTGATGAAATACTAATTTTGAGAAAAGCAAAACGCTTATCGTCTAATATAAGAAGTGCTTTTAGTACGGTAGAGGGAAGAAATAAAAATAAAGATTATTTTGTCAACCATCTCGATAACAACCCCTTTGCACCGGAAGTTTTTATGAGATTTTTAGGTGAGATTGAAGTGATGATTGGTAAAGATGAACTAGACGAAGATGACGTGCTGTCTAGAGGATATTTTTAAGTGTAAAAAAAATCCTCGGAACCCGCGAAAGTTACGGCTTTGCCTGACAATCTCGCAACCACAAACGAATCGCCTCAGCAATTTCGCTTTTCTCCCCCTCTGGCCGCAACAACGGACGAACATCCGCCGCAGTACCAAACCTAGAAACAATTTTTACTAATTCCCATCCGTTCTCCGTTTTAGTTAAAAATAACCAATGATATTGCTGAATTTCGACTCGTTTCCCCCCGCGATACTGCCGTTCCAAAGTAGTAATGAAAACTTGACTGGCATTTTCAGGAAGTGCCTCTTCAAAATTTAAAGGTAACGGTTCAAACTCCGGGCGACCGGCTAAAATTATTTGCGGCAGCGCGTAACCGGGCGGTGTATTAGTGTTAGGAGAAAAGTGCGATAGCACAATTACGCGATTAGCATAACTCGGCAAATCTTGCAACAGGCGATCGACCAAAGTTTCTAAATCAGCCGGACAGGGCGATCTGGCCCACAAACCATGCCCATTTGCATTTACATTAACATCATCGATTGCCAAATTAACCGCCATAGTTGGAGTCCCAACCACCCACACAATCGCAACCAAAATACTACTTACTGGAAATACATTCAACCTCAGAAAGACTCCTCATCGATCTTAGTCCGCCAATTGTCAAAGCAATGCTCATCTGCTACAATCCCCTATATCTAAACACCATAACACAGCAATATGCAGCGGAGAAAAGCCCTCAGATCCCCCCTCCCTCAAAGAATATGCCTGGAAAAATTCTTAAGCTATACCCCCAATTACAGGAGCCCACAATTTTTATCAGCTTTTAGATAAAATCAAAACTAGACCCGCCCTTTATCCTGGCAAGCGGTTTGGCGGTGGGCGTGGTTGCAGTTTGGCTATGGGCAGTATATACTAACAGTGAGCGCTTGCTTTGATTTGTTATTCAATAGGAGAGCGGATATGAATTTTTTCTATTGGATAATGGGTAATATCAAATGGATTTTTTTGTTTTTTGTTGCGTTATTAATGTTGGCTAGTGGGATGTACTTGTCTCCTTCTTTTGGTTGGTTTGGGTGTTTGTTTGTTTTGTTTTTGTTGTGGTGTTGGCTGTCGATTGGTGATGGATGAAAAACATCTGATGGAGGTTTAAGATTTTTATTATAGTTGTGAACCCGACTTTTTCCACGAAACCATGCCATTTCTACATTTCCGATACCTGGCACTGACCAGAATGAGCTAAAATGTTGCCAATTGATGCTAAGGTTTGTACTAAATGAAATCATGGAAGTCCAACCGAGAGAAATTCAAACCTATGAAACTTTAGAGGGAAAAATACCTTTTGAAGAGTGGCTTGATTCTTTGCGCGATCGCGAAGGGAAAGCTAAAATAAAAGGTAGACTTCAGCGAGTTGCTCTTGGTAATTTAGGAGACTGTAAATCAGTAGGAGAGGGTGTTTCTGAGTTAAAAATTGACTGCGGCCCAGGCTACCGGGTTTATTTTGGAGAAAGAGACTCAACTATTGTACTGCTTCTCTGCGGTGGAGATAAAAGTACCCAAGATCGAGATATTCGCAAGGCCAAAGAATACTGGATAGAATTCAGGAGTAGAAACAATGCCTAAAACCCACAGTTATCATGACTATCTGATTAAATCCCTCCAAGAAATTGAAGAAGCTGCTGCTTATATTCAAGCAATTTTAGAAGAAAAAGAACCGGAATCTGAACTGTTACTGACGGTTCTCAAAGACGTAGTTAAAGCTCAAGATAAACTCTCTATCATGACTGAAGACGAACAACAGAATTGGGAGAAACTTGA
This sequence comes from Microcoleus sp. B13-B6, assembly GCF_036705405.1. Taxonomy (NCBI): domain Bacteria; kingdom Bacillati; phylum Cyanobacteriota; class Cyanophyceae; order Oscillatoriales; family Microcoleaceae; genus Microcoleus; species Microcoleus sp. B13-B6. Next base: position 22,211 of record NZ_JAUBUJ010000117.1, on the reverse strand, counting down.
GGAATTGTTGAAAGCATCAGGGGGAGAAGAGATTTACCGATTTATGGGTTTGCTGAAGGCTTTAGGATTAAAGACAGATATTGCAGTTAGTCAATGTAAGACTCCAGACGCATCAATGCTAGAATCCCCATCTCGCGTCGAGACTTGTAAATTGTAACGTCTTACCAAATTACTCAAGAGTAGAAACTAGCTATTTTTTTATCTGCTGTAATAATAGCAGCTTAATTTCTTTTCGCCAACCGCAGATATCAGCAGATAAACACAGATGAACGCAGATAAAATTCCCTTGGCGTTCATCGGCGTTTATCGGCGGTTAAAACTGAGAGGTTGCACCATTCTCAATAAGCCTTTTATGAACAGGCTTTCCGGCCTGTTCCACAAAGAGTGAATTTTCTTGTGGAACAGGCCGGAAAGCCTGTTAAGCGAGAATGGTGCAAGATGTGAGTTAAAAACAACATTCCTCTTGTTATCCCAACTCTTCACAAATACGCGCAAAAGCCGCCACCGGATCATCCGAAGCAGTAATCGGCCGCCCAATCACCAGATAATCCGCACCAGCTTTCAAAGCGGCCTTTGGAGTCATCGATCGTTTTTGATCGCCTCCATCGGCCCATTTCGGACGCACACCGGGACAAACTAACAGAAAATCATCCCCGCAACTCATTCTTAATTGTTCCACTTCTTGCGGAGAACAAACAGCACCAGCTAAACCAGTTTCCTTAGCCAACAATGCCATGTGTAAAGCATATTCCGGCAACTCCAAAGGTATTTTCAACTCAAAAGCCAACTGTCGCGAATTCAAACTCGTTAACAGGGTAATAGCAATCAACTTAGGAGTCGGTTTATCCACAGCCGCCGCCCCTTCAGTCAAAGCCAACTGTGCCGCTTTCAAAGCATCTTTACCACAAGTAGAATGGATAGTCAATAAATCCACATTATACTTAGCAGCAGCCCGACAAGCACCAGCCACAGTATTCGGGATATCGTGAAACTTCAAATCGAGAAAAATCCGCTTTTCCCGCTGTTTTAAAATTTCCAAAATCCCCGGCCCGGAACTCACAAACAGTTCCAAACCCACTTTCCAGAAAGATACATCAGGCAGTTTGTCAAGAAGTGCGATCGCCTCTTCTTGACTCGAAACATCCAAAGCAACAATAATTCGATTATCAGCGTTCATCAGCGTTCATCTTCAGTATTCATCTGCGGTTAAAAAAATAGATTAGTCATCGCCATAATTGCCTGTTTTGAACAGGCAAGATGCCTGTTCCACAATCATTATTGGAGATGTCTATTCAAGACACCAATCGAACAAACTTATTTTTCCCGACTTGCAAAACCTTACCTTCCAATTCAGCAGGTGATTCAAAGGTGAGGTTAACATCAGAAACTTTATCGCCCTCCAACTTCACCCCACCGCCCTGCATCAACTTCCGCGCATCACCGCTGCTTTTACAAAGCCCGCTAGCACTCAGAATATAAAACAACTTAGCCGGAAACTGCACACTTGCCAAAGAAAACTCCGCCACAGCATCAGCTTGTCCCGCAGCACCTTTAACCAGCGCAATTGCATCTTGTTGTGCGCGATCCGCCGCTTCCTTCCCCCGATACTGGCGCACCACATCCAAAGCCAAAAGTTTCTGTTTTTCTCGCGGATTTTCTGGCAATTCATCAAGCGGCAAATCTGTCAATAGTTCAAAATATTGGGCGATCGAACTATCAGCAATTTTCTCCAACTTAGAATACATCGTCAGCGGGTCTTCCGACAAAGCCACATAATTGCCCAAAGATTTCGACATCTTCTGCACGCCGTCAGTCCCGATCAAAATCGGCATCAGCAAACCAAACTGCGGTTTCATCCCAAAATGGCGCTGCAAATCTCTCCCCACCGCAATATTAAACTTTTGGTCACTTCCCCCCAACTCAACATCAGCTTCCAAAGCCACCGAATCGTAACCCTGCATTAGTGGATACAGAAACTCGTGCAGGAAAATCGCATTTTCCTGCTGCATCCTGTTATCAAATCCCTCTTTAGCGAGCATCTGCTGCACCGTCATCGTGCCTAGCAGTTCCAAAATCTTCGCCATGTCCAATTTTGACAACCACTCGGAGTTATAGCGAATTTCCAAACGTCCGGGCGTGTCAAAATCTAGAATCGGACGCACTTGGTCTAAATAAGTCTTGGCATTTTCCGCCACTTGTTCGGCCGTCAACTGGCTTCGCATCTCGGACTTTCCTGTCGGATCGCCAATTCTTGCGGTAAAATCTCCGATGACCAGTACCGCTGTGTGACCGGCATCCTGAAAAGCCCGCAGCTTGCGGAAGCAAATGCTGTGTCCCAAGTGAATGTCCGCCCCTGTGGCGTCAATTCCCAGTTTGACGCGCAACGGTCGATCGACTGTTGCCAGCAGTTGGGCTAAATTTTCGTCAGGGTTGCTAGAATCAGGTCGATCTGGAAAAATCTCGCTGACGCCGCGGTAAAGCGCTGAAAGGTTAGGAGTTATCATCGGGGAGCGATCGTCCATCATATTTTGCCAAAGTGCAGCAGAATTAGTTACACTCACTGGTTGACGCATAAAAACATAACTATCAAGCTACTATAATCCCAAAGCTGACCGGCTTTCATTAGCTGACCCCGCCCAAAAACGGATACCAGCCCCCGACAACAGTCGTGGAGATCCCCAAATTTTAGACTCTTGTTCAAACTCCCAGATTCATCTGTGGAATAAATCTAAAATCTAAAATCTAAAATCTAAAATCGACTGACAGTCTCTAGGGTTCGCATCTAAAATTAAAAGTCTTAAACCCCAAATCGAGTGAGGAAGTGAAATCCACGTGTCAACCAACGCAGTCCGCAATAACACGGAAAACTCAGCCCCCGTATTCGAGTTTGTTCAGTCAGTCAGTAAAGTGACCGCCGGAACCATACTCAGCATGACAATGCTTGCCAGTTCCGTAGTCGCTGGTGGACTGGTTGGCTTAGCGATCAGCTTCCGCAATTTGCCAGATGTTCGGATCTTGCAAACCTACTCTCCCACAGAAACTACCCACATTTACGACATCAACGGCAAGCCCCTAGCCAGCATCCACGATGAAGCCAACCGGGATGTCGTACCCCTTGACCAAATCTCCCCGAACCTGAAACGAGCTGTTCTGGCGATCGAAGATAGCAACTTTTTCACCCACAAAGGTATCAACCCCGGCGGGATAGCCCGAGCTCTCATAGTCAACCTAGAGAAAGGTAGAACCGTTGAAGGCGGCTCGACTATGACTATGCAGCTAGTCAAGAACCTGTTTCTATCTCCCCAGTCAAAATTTAGTCGCAAAGTAGCTGAAGCGGTAATGTCTATCCGCTTGGAGCAAATTCTCAACAAAGACCAAATTCTGCAACTATACCTGAATCAAATCTACTTAGGTCACAACTTGTACGGCGTAGAGACAGCCTCTCGAAGCTATTTCAACAAATCAGCAAGTAATTTGACTCTTGCAGAAGCAGCGATGCTGGCCGGCTTAATTTCTGCCCCCGAAGAATACAGTCCTTTCGTCAATTACAAGTTGGCAAAAGAGCGGCAAACCCTCGTTTTAAACCGCATGAAGGATCTTAAATGGATTACGCCGGCCCAAGAGACTGCTGCCCGCAAGGAAAAAATTAAGCTAGGCAAAATTACCTCTTTTGGGGGCTCTCAAGTTCCTTACGTAACACAAGCCGTAGTCCAGGAACTGACGAGGCGTTTCGGGCGAGATGCCGTGGTTAAGGGAGGAATGCGCGTTCAAACCACGATCGACCTCAAAATGCAGCGCATAGCCGAAGAAACCGTCAAAGCGTGGCACAATCGGCTTTACTACCAAGGGCTGTTTTACGATCGCGAGGAAGGTCAAATTGCCCTAGCCGCGGTAGATCCCCGCACCCACTTCGTCAAAGCAATGGTTGGCGGCGTCGATTACGAAAAGAGTCAGTTCAACCGCGCCATTCAAGCACGTCGCCAGCCCGGATCTGCTTTTAAACCTTTTATCTACTACGCTGCCTTTGCTAGCGGCAAATACGGCCCGGATTCAGTTGTCTACGACTCCCCTGTCGGCTACCGCGACGGCGACGGCTACTACTACCCTCAAAACTACGGTGGCGGCTTCTCCGGTGCCGTCAGCATCCGCAGAGCTTTGGAAGTATCTCTGAACATTCCCGCCGTCAAGCTTGGCCAAGAAGTCGGATTGAATAAAGTGATTGAGATTTGCCGCGTGCTCGGCATCAGAAGTCCGATGGAACCGGTGATTTCTTTGCCATTGGGTGCCGTTGACCTCACTCCTTTAGAAATGGCCGGCTCTTTTGCTACCTTCGCCAACAACGGCTGGCATTCTGACACCACGTTTATCGTGCAAGTCACTGACAGCAGCGGCAATGTCTTGCTCGACAATACGCCCAAACCCAAATTAGTTCTCAATTCCTGGGCGGCGGCATCTGTCAACAGCGCCCTGCAAGGGGTAATTACCAGCGGAACGGCAAGGGCGGCTCAAATTGGCCGGCCGGCTGCGGGGAAAACTGGTACAACTTCCTCTGAACGGGATATCTGGTTTGTGGGTTACGTGCCGCAGTTGTCGGTGGCTGTTTGGATGGGCAACGACAATTATAGACCGATGAGCTACGGTGCTACTGGCGGTGGGATTGTCGCCCCTGTTTGGCGGGATTTTATGAGCCAAGCTTTGGAAGGCGTTCCCGCAGAAAGTTTCAAACCTGCTTCAGCTTTTGAGCGGCCTTAATTCTTGGGAATGGGACAATTTTAGATTTTAGATTTTAGATTTTAGATTGAAGAATTGATTAGTAAAGTGGGAATCTTTTATTTTTATTCCTTCTTCCTTTTTCTTTCTTCCTTCTTCCTTCTTTCTTCTTTTACATCCGTTACATCCCTTACAGAATCGGTTGCCGAACTTCCTTCTTCCTTCTGACACTAGGATTGTTTTTCCAGCTCAGATTTCATCCGCTCCAGCGTTGAGTTCATTTGATCGAACATCTGCTGGGGCGTGATGCCAAATTGATTGAGCTGTGTTTTTAACTGCTCTACAGTCATCTGAGCCATGAAGTCCTCAGACAGCTCAAAGCGCTTCATAAAAATACGGTAGCGCTCCATCATTGATTCCATCTGAGCGATGAACATTTTCTTGCCTTCGCGATCGAATTTGCCGTAATTGCCACCTAGTTTGATGAGAGATTGATAGTCTTCAAACAACAGCTTGGCTTCTTGCTGAACAATTTCTGAATCAAAAAATCCCATAGCTTTCCTAATTTTTTAATATTCTACTAATTTTGATCTAGGCGAGAAATCCCGCTGCTTTTTCTACTATTTTATCAGTTGCCGGAGGAAGTCCCTACCCCTTAAGGCGCAAGAATAAGTAGAAATTTCCGTACAGGATAAGGCATGAGAATGGGGCATCGGGCATCGGGCATCGGGCATCGGGCATCGGGCATCGGGCATCGGGCATCGGGCATCGGGCATCGGGCATCGGGCTTGCGATGACAACAGTCAACCGTCAACAGTCAACCGTCAACTGTCAACAGTCAACTGTCAACTGTCAACAGTCAACTGTCAACTGACTTCAAACTTCCCCGATGCGTTCTAGAGGCCAAAACCGCACTACAGCGCGGCCGATGATATTCTGCTTAGGTAAAAATCCCCACCTGCTGGAGTCGTTGCTGTTGTTGCGGTTGTCTCCCATCACAAAGTATTCATTTTCTGGGACGCGATAAGGCCCCCACTGGTATTTAGGAGGTTCGGCAATATATTTTTCGACGAGGGGTTTGTCGTTGAGATAAACTAAACCTTTTTTAACGGCGACGGTTTGACCCGGTAAGCCAATTACCCGCTTGATGAATGCTTGGTCTTGAGTAAAGCCTTGTTCTTGCAACTTTTCGGGCGGGGCAAATACTACGATGTCCCCAGTTTTGGGAGGTTCGAGGTAGTACGAGATTTTTTCGACTACCACGCGATCGCCCACGTGCAAAGTTGGTACCATAGAATCTGAGGGTATGTAGCGCGGTTCGGCGACCAACGCTCGAATCACTATTGCTAAACTCAAAGCAATAATCACTATCTGAAGATTTTCTCGCTGCGACTTCCACGCTTTCTGCCACCAGGTTTCAGGCGGATTTTCTGCTACTTCTGTACCCAAATTCTTTTTTTCAGATGTCATTTATTTCTCCACTATATAGTTCTTGCTAATTATCTAATTGCCCTTGAAGTAGCTCGCTCTAATTAAACGTAAAACTTTGTTGGGGTATTCAGAAACCCGGAAGGGCGAACACGGCGGCGCCGTCCTACAGAAACCGAGTCGATCGGTCTCCTATTTTTTGAGACGAAGATACTTAGAAAAGTAAGCGTACATTGTGTTGATATTAACTCATAAAAAAGGCAGAGAACTAAGATTCTCTACCTTTTTTATTTGAGGATTTTGAGTTGTTTGCGATTACGAGATTGGTTATTTCAAAACTTAACTCGCGATCGCACTTACTCAAACTTACTCAACGCCTTGGGGCAGCAATTCCCGCTTTTGACCTTGCAGCACCTTAACAATTCCGTCCTCGCCCACATCAACAACAGCGGTGTCGCCGTCTTTGATGCGGCCAGAAAGGATTTCCTCAGCCAAACTGTCTTCCAGCAAGCGCATAATGGCGCGGCGCAGGGGTCGGGCTCCGTAGCTGGGGTTGTAGCCTTCTTCTACCAGCCGTTCTTTGAATTTTTCGGTCACTTCCAGGGTGATTCCCTGTTCTGTCAAACGACTGAACACTTCTTTGAGCATGATGACCGCGATTTCCTTGACTTCTTCCCTGTTCAACTGGCGGAAGACGATAATTTCGTCGAGTCGGTTGAGGAATTCGGGGCGGAAGTAGTTTTTGAGTTCTTCGTTAACCAAAGAACGAATGCGGTTGTAATTAGCATCGGCTTGGTTGTCGCTGAACTCGAAACCGAGGCCGCCGCCGCCTTTTTCAATCACCTTAGAACCGATGTTTGAGGTCATAATCAGCAGCGTGTTTTTGAAGTCCACGGTGCGACCTTTGGCATCAGTCAAGCGGCCGTCTTCCAATATTTGCAGCAGCATATTGAAGACATCGGGGTGGGCTTTTTCGATTTCGTCGAACAGCACGACGGTGTAAGGACGGCGACGGACTGCTTCTGTGAGTTGGCCGCCTTCGTTGTAGCCGACGTAGCCCGGAGGAGAACCGATGAGTTTGGAGACGGTGTGACGTTCCATGTACTCCGACATATCCAGCCGAATCATCGCATCTTCGGAACCGAAGAAGTAGCCGGCTAGGGCTTTGGTGAGTTCGGTTTTGCCGACGCCGGTGGGGCCAGAGAAGATGAAACTGGCGATCGGGCGATTGGGATTTTTCAAGCCAACGCGAGCGCGACGGATGGCGCGGGAAACGGCTTTCACTGCTTCTTCCTGGCCGATCAAGCGCTGGTGCAAGGTATCTTCCATGTGCAGCAGCTTTTCGGATTCGGATTCGGTAAGTTTGTTTACCGGTACGCCCGTCCAGCTTGCCACGATTTGAGCGATATCTTCTTCGGTGACTACTGGCGATGGGTCTGTTTCGCCGGTGCGGGCCGAGTCGGTTTTTTTGGCTTGGGAAATAGCGCGAATTTCGGCTTTGATGGTCATTTCCCGATCGCGCAATTCGCCGGCTTTGTCAAAGTCTTGAGAACGCACCGCTTCGTCTTTATCTTTGAGAACTTGGCGGAGTTCTTTGTCAAGTTCTTTGGCAGCCGGGGGCAGTTGGGAGTTGATCAGGCGAACTCTGGAACCAGCTTCGTCTACCAAGTCAATTGCTTTGTCTGGGAGGAAGCGATCGGAGATGTACCGATGTGAGAGTTTGGCTGCGGCTTCCAGGGCCGTGTCCAAGATTTTCAGCTTGTGGTGCTGTTCGTAGCGTTCCCGCAGACCGAAGAGAATCTCGATCGTCTCGTCAACCGTGGGTTCGCCGACCATGACGGGCTGGAAGCGCCGTTCTAGGGCTGCATCGCGCTCGATGTGCTTGCGGTACTCGTCGAGGGTGGTAGCGCCGATACACTGGAGCTCGCCTCTTGCCAAAGCCGGCTTGAGAATGTTTGCCGCGTCGATCGCCCCTTCAGCCGCACCTGCACCGATCAAAGTGTGCACTTCGTCAATCACCAAAATCACGTTACCCGCAGTGCGGATTTCGTCCATGATTTTTTTGAGGCGTTCTTCAAATTCGCCCCGGTATTTAGTACCGGCAACCAGCAAGCCGATGTCGAGGGTAACAACGCGCTTTTCTTCAAGGATATCTGGGATGTCGTTGTTAGCGATGCGCTGGGCCAGACCTTCGGCGATCGCGGTTTTACCGACTCCGGGTTCGCCGATGAGCACCGGGTTATTTTTGGTGCGGCGACCGAGGATTTGAATTACCCGTTCGATTTCTTTTTGGCGTCCCACTACTGGGTCTAGTTTGCCATCGACCGCCATTTGAGTCAGGTTGGCGCCGAATTCATCCAGGGTTGGGGTTTTGGTGCGGGCACCGCCGCCAGTGGCTGCGACTTCTGCGGTTTCTCCCAGCATCCGAATCACTTGGGTGCGGACTTTCGACAAGTCTACTCCCAGGTTTTCTAAGACTCTGGCCGCTACTCCTTCACCTTCGCGGATCAGGCCCAGCAGCAGGTGTTCAGTACCTATATAGTTGTGTCCGAGTTGGCGAGCTTCTTCTAGGGATAGTTCTAGAACCCGCTTGGCGCGGGGGGTGAACGGAATTTCGACTGCTACGAAGCCGGAACCGCGCCCGATGATTTTTTCCACTTCAATCCGCGCGTCTTTGAGGTTGACCCCCATTGATTTGAGGACTTTCGCTGCAACCCCGGTTCCTTCTCCGATCAGACCCAGGAGGATCTGTTCTGTCCCTACGAAGTTGTGACCCAGGCGGCGAGCTTCTTCCTGGGCCAACATGATTACTTTTATTGCTTTTTCTGTGAAGCGTTCAAACATGATTTATTCCCATCACCTGCTGCTATGTGCCCGTTTCGAGGTCACGCTCGCACAACGAGCGTTTGTGTTCGAGTGTTAACTCGTACTGCTTATTCTAGCGCGACACTCCCAACCTATCTGCCGCACTCGGCTGCGGTTGCAGATTCCAGGCTCATGTTGCAGGGTGGCTTTCAACTGGGAAGACCCAAATGGTGGCTGACCTACAACCTCCCCTAGACTGCAAGAAGATTGCTCTTCTCGGCCCGTGCCCAACCTACGACTACGTATTGATGGATTCTAGCACACTCTTTTTGGCTGTCATGCAGGTGCAAAAGTGATAATTCTCGAAGTACAGGCCGGGTTTTGCACAAAACTTATTAGTTAGATTCACGATCTATGTCCTAAGCTAGATAGACATTAAGCTGCTGCCAATCTCCCGAATCTGTGGGTTTGGGAGGGCGAGAGCGAGCTGGGCTTTCTTCATCTAAAATTTTGCCCCCGATTCGTTGAAGATTTGGGTATTCTTCCTGTTGTCAGTTGTGCGATCGCTCCTGAGCAATTAGTGAGCGTTGCTACACTCCGAGGAGTTTGCCTCAGACTATACTCAGCATGGTTCAAGACCTTGCTTTCGTAGCAGAGTGCTTTGGTCGTTAACTCGTCTGACTTAAAAGTTTGAAACTTCAATTGTGGAAAAGAATCTAAATCCTGTTTAAGGCGTAGTGAAAGTAAATAATGAACACTAGAAACTTAGATGACCAGGTACAAAGTACCGACAATGGATCGATCGAAGTTACAAGTAAATTCCAGGATGCAGCCACAACAACTTCTGCAGCTTCACCAAAAGAATTCAATGCAGAACAGCTAGGACGTGTCTACTTTATTCGGCACGGTGAAAGTACCAGTAACGAACGCAACATTTTTGCAGGAGTTCTGGATGTTGACCTCACATCCTTTGGCCGATTGCAGGCACGCCGTGCAGGTGTTGACCTTAAGAAAAAAGGTACAAAGTTTGACGCAGTATATGTCTCCCACATGAGACGCGCTAGGCAAACCTGTGAAATCGCCCTTGCTGAAAGTCAAGCACTAAAGTCGCCCGATACCCCCGTTCAAATCGACCACCGAATTAGCGAAAAATCCTTTGGCATTTTTGCGGGTCGCAACCTAAATTTGCTGCGTCTAGCACTGGGCTACGAAGGCTTCGAGGAAATGTTGCATTCACATAACGAAGCACCTCCGGCTGGCGAAAAGATTGCCCAAGTTTACTCTCGCGCTGCCCGTTTCTACGAAGACAAAATTGTACCGCACTTGGAACGCGGCGAAACAGTTCTAGTAGTGTGCCACCAATATGTATTGGAGCCTCTAGCACTTTATTTAAGCGGTCTACCGCCTACTGCTTATAAACACCTAAAACTCCCCAATGGTAAAGCTCTCAGCGGTGTGGATCTCGTCAAGTTTCGCGATAAGGAATCCGGCGGTGCTGCTTCCCTGCGGAAAGAGATCAACGATCTTTCAATTATGTGGGCGATTTTGATCTATGCCGCCGCCTTCTTGCTGGGAAGCTTGGCAAGGGCAATCAGCACCTCAGAAGCAGGGATTCCGTCAGTCCTATTTCGAGCAATAATTGTTGCGTGTCTTGCCGCCTCAACGTTTTATACCTACTTAGACATTGACTTTGCAGCGAGTAAACGCAAAGTAACCTCTACTGTGAAGTATCTCGTTTACGGGTGGATGGCAGTGCGATGGGCAGTTGGGTTATTTTTAATATTTTCTGGATTTTTGTATCAGACTGAAGCGGATCTGTACAAAGTCTTGTGGGTGCTGTTTTGGATGGTTCCGCCAGCCCTTACTTCCCCAGTTTTATCCGTGCTTTGGGGCGGTAATCTTTATCCGTCGGCTCTTTTGTCAAGAACGCTATCAATCGTTGCTCCACTGGCGCTTCTGGCTATATTGAAGGTTGCCAATTTACCCATTAACGTTGACAGCCTGATCTTTTTCGGCATTATTCTAATTTTAGGTCTGGCAATACCGGGTGCGATCGCCCAGTTTTGGCGCGACAAATCCCCGGTTGAATCAAACCACCACAGTAAAAACTGGAAATTCATCGGAGTGCTTGCTGTCGCATTCATGGCCTTGGCAACAGGGTTTCAGTTTACTCCATCAACCTTCATTTCCGATCTATTTTCTTCAACCGATCCGAATCGCTCGCTCGCTTGTCTGCAACAACTAGCATTGGCAACTTTAGTGTTTGTCTCAATGCGCGTTTTGGCTGTATTAACCTCAGTAGTGACAAAGGGCAAGCTAAGTAAGGCAGAAGCTCGCGATGCTTATATCCTGCTTGTGAATCCCAACTTTTTCCTTTGGGCGGCTCTTTTCATCGGAGTTAGTGCAACGGCAAATCCCCAAGCCGTAAAATATGCAATTTTTTGGGCAGCGCTGGGGTTCTTCTGCATACCACTCATCGAACAGATATTGTTCATGAATTCATTTGGCAATGACATATTGAGAGAAACACTGCGTTCTTCGAGAGTGGCAACAGCAGATATCAAAAAGCTGTTCCTGCAATTGGATACGGATGGAAGTAAGGCACTAGAACGAACTGAGATTATGGAGTTGTTAGGGCTAATCGAAGATATGACAACAGGCGAACGTAGCTCTGAAGAAGTCAGAAGCTACATCACTGATTATCTTTTTAATACTCTTGACTCCGATAAAAATGGCAGTGTTGATTTAGCGGAGTTAGAAGAGTATATATCAACGTATGGGTTAGTTGCTAACCTTAACGTTGCTCAAATCTAAACTTTTGTTCAATAAGCATGACATCATCTTCAAATTTGAAAAATGATGTCATGCTTATTTGTCCGACTGCTGTATACAGTAATGCAAGAATGATAGTTTTAGCTGGCTCCATAACTGGCGAAAAATTGGAAAACAAAAAAAACCGAGGTTAATCTCACGATGGATACTCCGAGAAAAATTTTAGAGGAATTGCGACAAGTCTTTACCAAGATTGGTGGAAAAGACCAACAAATCGATCGCTCAGAGTTTAAGAAAGCTATGGGGCTGAAAGATGAATATTTTGCCGAGCGAATGTTTGCGATGTTTGATAACGATAAAAGTGGCGTTATAGACCTCGATGAATTTTTGAGAACAGTAGAGGAACTTGTCTTTGCAACTGAAGATCAAAAACTCAAATTTGCTTATCAATTGCACGACATAAACGGGGATGGCTCCATCGAAAAAGACGAAGTTTCTCACTTGATTGCTGCTAGCTTGAAGGAAAATAATTTAACCTTTCCGCCGGAACAAGTTACCGGTCTGGTTGACATTTTGTTTTTAGAAGCTGATACCGATAAAAGTGGCGAAATTTCTTTTGAAGAGTTCAAAGGTTTAATCGGAAAGCATCCCGATCTGCTTGAGGCGATGGCAGTTAGCCCCGTTAGCTGGTTAAAACCTCGCCAGCCAGACGACGACGCCATAGCAGTTGCGCCCAAAGAGAAAAGGTCACCAAAGGCGTACATCAAGCATTATATTCAAAACAACTGGGTCAAGATCGCTTTTTTGTCCCTCTATCTTATTGCCAATCTGGTTCTTTTCTTTGGGGCTGTCGATCGATATGCAAGTCTAGGCGCAAATGTGTACGTTCAAATTGCGCGGGGATGTGGCGCAGCGCTCAACTTCAACGGGGCATTGATCCTAATTCCCATGCTGCGGCATTTTATGACTTGGCTTCGCAAAACGAGGATCAACAACTATCTGCCGATAGATGAGGGCATCGAGTTTCACAAGCTCGTGGGTCAATTCATGTTTGCCTTTGCGATCGTCCATACGATCGCGCATTTCCTCAATTACACCACATTGCCCGTTCCCTTTGCCCAGAGTCTTTTTGCAACAAAGGGTGGCTTGTCAGGATTTTTATTACTGCTAGTTTTCGCAGTTATGTGGGTGACAGCGCAAGCTCCAATCCGCAAAGGCGGAAAATTTGCGCTTTTCTATACAGCTCATATGTTGTACGTCGTGTGGTTTGCCCTGGCGTTAGTTCACGGGCCAGTTTTTTGGCAGTGGGTGTTGTTACCTGCTGTGGGATTTGCGATCGAACTGGTTATTCGCCGGCAGAATACAAAAGAGCCTGCCTATGTAGTTAATGCCTCTTTACTCCCCTCCAAAGTTCTAGGTTTGGAAATTGCACGTCCGAAATCTTTCCACTATCAACCAGGGGACTACGTGTTTGTTAAATGTCCGAGTCTATCCAAATATGAATGGCATCCATTCACAATTAGTAGCGCCCCCGAAATGCAGGATGTCTTATCTGTACACATACGCTCTGCGGGCAGTTGGACTGGAAAATTATATCAACTTTTCCGAGAACAGCACGAGCAATGGATACGGTCAGGTAACTCTAAATACGAGCCTGGAGTGCTTGTCCATTTAGATGGGCCCTATGGGACACCAAGTACCCATATCTTTGAATCTAAGTACGCTATTCTCATCGGTGCGGGTATTGGCGTAACTCCATTTGCCTCTATTCTCAAAAGTATGCTGTACCGAAGCCAACACGGTTCTTCAGGAATGCGTTTGCAAAAGGTACATTTTTACTGGCTCAACCGAGAGCAAAAAGCGTTTGAATGGTTTGTTGAACTCTTATCCAGAATCGAAGCCCAAGACACTAACAACTTATTTGACATTAATTTGTATTTGACAGGTGCCCAGCAAAAGTCAGATATGAAATCCAGCACCCTATTTGTGGCAATGGATTTGATGCATTCTCAGACGCAGGTTGATTTGATTACAGGTTTAAAGAGCCGTACACAAACGGGTCGTCCAGACTGGGAGGAGATTTTTCAAGATATAGCGCAGCAACACGCGCCCAATAAAGTTGACGTATATTTCTGCGGCCCTCCTGGACTATCGGTACAATTGAGAAATCTCTGCCATAAATACGGGTTTGGCTATAGGAAAGAAAATTTCTAGCAAAACTTCTGGCAATTGATTTATGATATTCAGCTATAGTCATAAGTTTAGGACTTACACAAAAACCGGGCTTCTTTGACATAAAATCGGCTTTATGGCTATTTCTCCCAGTCGAAAAACCCGGTTTTTTTGAACTTTCGCCTAATTCCTGGACTTGCTCTCCATCATCTCCCAAAAAACCTTACTTGAATACCGACAAACGAGGAAAATATCAATGAAGCTAGAGAAGTTTATCCTGGCCCAAAATATGGCATTTCTGATATCAATTCCACCGCAAAGCAACCTGGCAAAATTGCTCCACTTTTGCTTGGTGACAAATGTTAGAAAAAAGATGACCGGAACAGAACTCTTAAAAATAACATCTGAGCTAATGGAAAACCCATCTAATTTGCCCTATTGGACTCAAGACGTGATGGGACTCGATTTAGATTACAGCAGTGAAGAGTGGAAAGCTTTAGGAGAAATGGGCATCAACGATGCAGGAGAGTTTATGGCTATGGTGTCTCAAGAATTGGAAAATTTGAATTTGTAATATTTTGCCCTGGCGTCAGCAAATAAACTCTCTTCCAACACTCTATTAAAAGGATTCATCAGAGCCGGATAGTTAAAAAAACCGGTCTTTAGACAAGGGAGCATCACCTTTCAAAAGAGAAACAAAAATATGTCTTTAAATGTTGAACTTTTAGAGCAAAGTTTCGAGAAAATCAAACCTCGTGCTGATGAATTTGCCACTACTTTCTACGATAACCTGTTTAAACTTTATCCAGAAGTGAAACCACTGTTTGCCAATACTGAGATGGAAAAGCAACAGAAAAAGCTGATAAATTCTCTGGTTTTGGTAGTAGAAAATCTTCGTTCTCCAGAGGCTTTAGGGCCAGTTCTAAACGCACTGGGAGGGAGACACGTGGGTTATGGAGCGATCGCCAATTCTTACCCGGCAGTTGGAGAAGCACTACTAATGACCTTTGAGGAGTATCTTCAGGAAGATTGGACTATTGAAGTCAAACAAGCATGGATCGATGCCTACGGAGCGATTACTGCTTTGATGTTAAAAGGCGCAGGTGTAGAAACTACACCTGAAGAAGTTCAATTAGAAACAGAGATTATTCCCGATAAACCGGTAAATATAGCAGCTAATCACCCACTAGAATCAGTTCCCGAAAAAGAGCCAGAGTTAGCCGTAGATGTACTGGAAAGCAGTTTCGATAAAATCAAACCTCGTGCTGATGAATTTGCCGCTAGCTTCTACGAAAACCTCTTCATCGCTCACCCAGAATATAAACCATTGTTTGCCCATATCGAGCTAAAAATACAACAGAAGAAGCTCCTTAATGCTTTGGTATTGGTAGTAGAAAATCTCCGCTCTCCAGAAGCTTTAGGGCCAGTTCTCAATGCCTTGGGAGGCAGACACATCGGCTATGGGGTAATCCCCAAATATTATGGGCCAGTTGGAGACGCACTGCTGATGACTTTTGAGCAGTATCTCCAAGAAGATTGGACTCCCGAAGTAAAGCGGGCATGGACAGATGCCTACAGAACAATTAGTGGTTTGATGCTAAAAGGCGCAGTTGTTGTTTCTACACCAAATGTTGTCCCAGATGAAAAAGATGTCACCCACCATCAGCCAAAAGAATCAAAGACACAATTACTGAACGAATCTAAGCCGATCGCGCCGCCAACCGAGGAACAGAAAAAGCCTTTAGTATCAATTCAGTTGGATGGTGAAATTATCCCCAAAATGCTCTCGAAAATAACTGATAGTTATCGGCAATTTCAGGGTCAATCATTCGTTCAGCGATTGGGTGAAGTTCTCAAAGGAATTTTAGAAAAATTAATTGATAATTTTTGGACGCAACCAGCCTGGTTAGTGGCTAGTGTTTCAGCCGTTCTGTTCATCATAATTTATGTGGGGGCGGATGATAATTCTCTGATTGGAGAGATTCTGGAGAGTGTTGATGCTCTCAGTCTTGTCGTTGCTTTAGTTTTATTCATTAAAGAAGCACCCGATCGCAGAAAGCAATTTCATTACCAAGCTTGGAGTACGGTTGATGCAGCACACGGCGTAAAAGTTAGCTATGCCAGAATTCTGGCACTCCAAGATTTGAATGAGGATGGTGTTTCTCTTAGAGGTTTGGATGCTATTGGTGCGGAGTTAGTAGATATTAATCTTCCTCATGCCAATCTCAGTAAAGCCAATTTGATGGAAAGCGACTTGAGTAATGCTAATTTGACTTATGCCAATTTAGATAATGCTAATATCAGTCAGGTTAAACTTAGTGGTGCAAATTTAAGTCATGCAAAACTGAGTTTTGCTCGCTTGACTCAGGCTAATCTTAGTAGTGCGAATCTTAGTAATGCTAATTTAATTTGTGCAGATTTGAGTAATGCGAACCTGAGTGGTGCAGATTTGAGAGATGCTAGTTTGAGTGGTGCCAACTTGAAGAGTGCCTACCTAACTGGTGCAAATCTCAAAGGTGCTAAAGTTAGCATTTCTGACCTGAGTGGTGCTTTGCTCGAAGGTGCTGTTATGCCTGATGGATCAAAGTATAAGTCTCTGGAAGATGGGGGCACAAACAAATAAATTGATCCCAGCTTGTTTTTGACCTTCAAGTCTGCTTTTCTACTCAAGGTGACGACACCGTGAGTAGAAAAGCTTTGGCTTACTGAAATGCGATCGCGCGGGAGGAAAACTATTGACCTGGAATCGTTTCATTGAATTACTGATCGTGACATAAAAAAGATAGCAACATCTGTCTTAATATCCTCTATACTATTACAGTTACGACCCAGAAGCTCCAGTTTCCTGGAGCTTCTGGGTCGTACTAAATGGTAGCGCGATCGCCTTCTCCTTAATACTAAAGTTGCCAGAAGCAAGCGCTCGCACTCGTTTATCACCAAAAACACATCTTTAATAAAGCATAAACGCAATGAATCTCAGAAATTTTACTGATATCTCAAAGTCGGGAATCTTACTCAAAGTTATTCCCCTAACAGCGCTATTTTGCTTGGCAAAATGGTTCGCTCATCAGATGCAGTGGGAAATTGGTAAGTTCGATAGTCAGATAGGTTCTCTGTTGGCGGCGGTAACGTTCATCTTGGCGTTTATGCTTAACGGGACGCTGACTGATTACCGTACCAGTGAAGATATGCCACACCAGATTGCGAATGCGGTTGAAACGATTCAAGATACGAATTTGTTCATTGCAGCCCGTCAGCCCGACTATGACCCAAGCCTACTTACAGAAGGATTAGCTGAGATCCTCAAATCAGTCCTACTCTGTTTGAAACAGAGTAAGCCATTCATCAGAGTTGATAATGCCGTTACAATCCTCAATCAATTACTGGTTCCATTATCAAAGTTTTGCGAAGCTCCTTTGATGGCTCGCCTTCAAGGTGAACAGGCAAAGATTCGTCTTCTGATTGCCCGAATTCAAAGGATTCGCGATACCGACTTTCTGGCATCCGCCTATGGATTGCTGCATATTCTGATAATTGCCTCAAGCATTGCTTTGTTAATAACGCATACCGACGAGTTTTATACCAATTTGATTGTTTCAGGTTTTCTATTTACGGCATTCATGTATTTGTTGTTGCTGATATACGATCTTGAAAATCCTTTTGAGTACAACGGAACATCTAGTGCGGATATTGATTTGTCATCTCTAGAGCAGTCGTACAATCAACTGCGTGAGGGGCTATTGAATGACGATGAGCCTAAAATACCTGTGTAACCAGTTTTCAGAGCTAAAATCCAGCTAAGGCAGTTTATAGAGATGCTGGAAAGAGGCTTTAATCTTCAAGCATTAATTGACAACCAGTACAAGACGCTCGACAATACTCATTGTAGCAAAGTGACTAAGGTAGAATTTACCGAGGGGTATAATCATAAAAAGAAAGCAAACAGGAGCGGGAAAATTCCTATGGAATTACTGAATCAATTAAGTATTAAGACAAAACTCATAGTTATGTTGCTGGTAGTCAGCGTTTGCGCTATGGTCGCCACCACCTATATATGCTCTAGCAGTGGGAAAGCTACTCTGACCGAAAAAGTCTTCAACCAATTAACCAGCCTTCGGGCGGCCAAAACTGATCAAATCCAAGATTATTTTCAAAGCCTTTACCACCATAGCCAAACCCTAAGCGAAGACCTAACAGTCGTCGGTGGCATGCAGGAATTCAAGACAGCCTACCGCCAACTTGAACAATCAACAGTACCAGCGGATTTTGACGCAAAAATTGATACCTTCTACCGGACAGAATTTCTAACCAAACTAACGCGAACTAACGAGGGTTCCCCCGTTCTGGCATCCTACACGCCAAAAACAGCCGCTGCCCGTTACCTACAGTACCACTACATCGCTGCTAACCCCAGCCCCGTTGGCAAAAAACTTCTCCTTGACAATCCAGGCGACGCCAGCGCTTACAGCCGCGCTCACGCCCGCTACCACCCTATTTTTCGCAATATAGTTGAAAAATACGGTTACTACGATATGTTTTTGATCGATCCCGAAGGAACTGTTGTCTACACGGTTTTTAAAGAAGCCGACTTTACCACAAACTTCACCAACGGCCCCTACAACGAGAGTAACCTAGCATCCGCGATCGCCGCGACACGACAAGCAAATGGAAAGGGCTATGTGAAAATAGTAGATTTCAAACCCTACAGCCCTTCCTACGGTGCGCCTGTGGCTTTTATTGCTACCCCAATCTTTAACGACTCCCAATTCATTGGTGTTTTGGCGTTCCAGCTTCCCGTTGACAAAATTAACAATGTGATGACTGGTAACAAAAATTGGAAAAAAAATGGTCTGGGGGATTCAGGAGAAACTTATCTGGTTGGGTCGGATTATTTAATGCGCTCTGCGTCTCGTTTCCAGATTGAAGACCCAGAAGGTCATGCAAAAACTTTACGCTCGATCGGCACTGATGAAAAGACTGTCAAGAAAATCAAAGAGTTCAATACTACAATCCTCCTACAGGAAGTGCAAACAAAAGCAGTGAAAGAAGCTTTGTTTGGGAAACAGGGCACCGAGGCGATCGACGATTATCGTAATATTCCAGTTTTGAGTTCTTATGCTCCACTAGAGATTGATGGATTGAAGTGGGTGATCTTGGCAGAGATAGATGTTTCTGAAGCCTATGCCTCAATTCACTCGTTTGAAAAAAAAGTTTTGATGGGCGCTACTTTAATCATCGCGCTAATCACCCTTGTTGCCATGTGGCTGACCTCAATCTTTGTCAGACCCATTAATACTTTAATCAAAAGCGCTCGCAAGGTGGGGGCTGGAGAATTTGATGCGGTTGTGAAATCGGGTTCGCAAGATGAATTTGGACACTTAGCTAAGTCATTTAACCAAACATCGGCAGCCTTCGCGCCGAAACTCAACTAATCGAACAGAAAAATCGCGAAAATGAAGCATTAGTCTTAAGTATATTTAGTCCCGCAATCGCCAAACGCCTCAAACAGGGCGATCGAGAAATTGCCGAGCAAATTTCTAATGTCTCGATCTTGTTTTCCGACCTCCACCAATTCACCAAACTGACTCAATCAATGTCGCCTCAAGAGGTTGTTCGCTTGCTGAATGAACTGGTAACAGGCTTTGATGAAATGACAGATAAATACGGTCTAGAGAAGATTAAAACTATTGGTGACGGTTACATGGCTGTATGCGGGCTTGGTATGCCGCGTCTGGATCATGACAAACGCACGGTAGATTTTGCTTTGGAAATGCTGTCGTTTGTCCGCCGATTTAGTTATGAAAAAGACTTGCATCTAGACCTGCGGATCGGCATCAATTCAGGAGATGTGGTTGCAGGCGTGATTGGTAAAAATAAATTACTATACGACGTTTGGGGCGATAGTGTAAATATTGCCAATAGATTGAAGTCGGCTTGTCCGCCGGGAGCAATATTAGTTTCTCAAGACATCTGCTCGCGCCTCCACGATCTCTACGATTTTGAGCTGGTTGGTGAAATTCAAGAACCTGGAAAAGAAAAGTTAGTGGCTTGGCAAGTCAAAACTTCTAAGCTGACTGTAAGTGTTCGAGAGGAAGAAGTTTATGAGTAATTTAAGCTTTTCAAATGACTGGCAAACCTGGGCGGTAATTGTCGGATTAGGGTTCCCACTCCTGGTCGTTTTACTAGGAGAGGTTATTTATCATCTACAAAGGCGCGGTAGACCGCTGGCGGCTACGCTGCAGGTTGTAAAAAACCTCGTACTGCCAGTCTTAATGCTGATGGTTTTAATCAGGAATGTCGTGAGGCTTGACGTTGACGGGAATTTTGCAAAGCTCGTCGCAACGCTGTTTTGGATATCTGTTATCTACGCTTCTCTCTCGCTGTTTAATGTAATTTTGTTTGAAGAAGCTGAGGCAAATACATGGCGGGGACGGATGCCCAAACTGCTGATCGACCTTTCTAGGTTGTTTTTGGTGCTTGTGGGAAGCGCGATCGTACTGGCGGCGGTGTGGGGTGCAGATTTGGCTGGTCTTGCTACGGGATTGGGCGTTAGTTCGATCGTGATCGGTTTGGCGCTTCAGGACACACTAGGCAGCATCATGTCTGGCATTGCGCTGCTTCTAGAACGCCCCTTCAGTGTGGGTGATTGGTTGCGAATTGGAGATATCGAAGGGCAGGTAATTGATATCAATTGGCGCTCTGTTCGCCTGCTAACTCTCGAACGCCAGGTGATTATCGTTCCCCATCAGTTCATTGGAAAAGAAATAATTCATAATTACAGCCAACCAGAACGCATTTACAACCAACGTATCAATATTGGCTTTTCCTACGATAGCCCCCCTAACCTCGTGAAGCAGGTACTACTAAGTACAGCTTTGGCTACACAGGGAATATTAGCCGAACCCGAACCAGAGAGCAAAACCACTTCCTATGATGAGACTGCAATTATCTATGAGGTGGAGTTTTTTATCGAAAATTTTGAGGATATGGAGCAGATACTCGATCGATTTATGACGCGAGTCTGGTACGCAGCGCAGCGAAACAACCTGACGCTATATCGCTACCGATACGAGTATGCTGTGGAAGCTGCTGATAAGGCAGATAGCGCTTCCAGTAAGTTAGCCCAAAGCCTGCACTCAATTCCCGGATTTATGCCTTTAGCTAGAGAGCCAAAAAATTTGGATGACTTAACTAAGGGAACTATTTTACAGAAGTTTGGTGCGGGAGAGAAAGTCATCCGGCAGGGCGAGCCTGGTAATGCTTTGTACATTATCATTGCTGGTCAAGCTAAGGTAACAGTCACGAACAAGTTGGGCATGGAGTTGGAGGTTATGACTATCTTGAGTGGTGAGTTTTTTGGCGAGATGGCGCTGTTTAGTGGGGAACCGAGTCCGGTATCGGTTGTCGCCGTTGACGATTTGCAAGTTCTTGTCGTCTACTCAGATGCTGTAAATACGATGATTGAACGTCAACCAAGCTTGGGCCGCGAGATAGGTCAAATTATCGAAGCGCGAAGCAAAGCGGTAAGTATGGCCGGGCAGGCAGATGTTTCGTCAAGAGCTGAGGTTGATTCTATATGAGGATTTTGAACTAAATTGATATCGAGTAACCAATTTAGTTCAAAACCAGTTAAATACGCAACAAATTACACTCAAAAATCAAAAATATCGATCGCCAAATGCCAGTTTTTCTGATGCAGCCGATCGCACATCTCCCGTTTCTCATCCGCCAAATATCGCTGAAATTCCGGTTTTTCCAGACCGCTGCGCCACATCACCAGAGCATCTTCCCCAGTGTCTTCGTAGTATCGCTTGCGCCGTCCAGCCTCTTTAAAACCAAATTTTTTGTACAGGTAAACTGCCGCTAAATTCGAGTCCCGCACTTCTAAAGTCGATCGCTCTAATTGCCTGTCACAAGCCGATTTTAGCAAAGCCAAAAGCAGAGCTTGTCCCAAACCCTGACCTTGAAACTGAGGATGAATTGCCAGCATTATAATGTGAGCTTCTTCTAAAATCGCCCACAAACAACCGATACCAATGAGAGTTGGCGGAATCTGTAGGGGCGGTGCCCCCGTGCCCGCCCGAATCTGTAGGGGCGGTGTCTCCGTGCCCGCCCGAATCTGTAGGGGCGGTGCCCCCGTGCCCGCCCGAATCTGTAGGGGCGGTGTCTCCGTGCCCGCCCGAATCTGTAGGGGCGGTGCCCCCGTGCCCGCCCGAATCTGTAGGGGCGGTGTCTCCGTGCCCGCCCGAATCTGTAGGGGCGGTGCCCCCGTGCCCGCCCGAATCTGTAGGGGCGGTGTCTCCGTGCCCGCCCGAATCTGTAGG
>NZ_JAUBUJ010000116.1:0-25064 GCF_036705405.1 Microcoleus sp. B13-B6 | reverse complement strand
TCGGATACCGTTAAGACGAAGACATCACCCGTTGATGCTTTTCCATCGGATGCACTAACTTTTACATTGACATTACCTAAGTCTGATGTCGCAGGCGTACCATTAAAGCTACGAGTTGCGGGGTCAAAAGTTAACCATGTCGGTAATGGAGTTCCATCTTCTTTTGTAGCGCTGTAAGTGAGAGCATCTTTTTCATCATCGGTGAAGGTGGTATTAAGGAAACTGTAACTAAATGCTTTGTCTACAGTGGCAGAAGTATCAGTAATCGCGCTGGCTACAACTGGAGGAGTATTCGGTTTCTCGGATACCGTTAAGACGAAGACATCACCCGTTGATGCTTTTCCATCGGATGCACTAACTTTTACATTGACATTACCTAAGTCTGATGTCGCAGGCGTACCATTAAAGCTACGAGTTGCGGGGTCAAAAGTTAACCATGTCGGTAATGGAGTTCCATCTTCTTTTGTAGCGCTGTAAGTGAGAGGATCTTTTTCATCATCGGTGAAGGTGGTATTAAGGAAACTGTAACTAAATGCTTTGTCTACAGTGGCAGAAGTATCAGTAAGCGCAGTAGCTACAACTGGAGGAGTATTCGGTTTAATCGTTAACAGGATTGTGCCGTAGACATCCTCGTTATCAGCGGGAAAATCGCTAGTATTGGGGTCAGTATTGGCGTTAGCGGCGGTGTTACCCTCAAAAGTTGGTAGAGTTTGGAAGTTAACTTTTGCGCCCGTGTAGACAAAAATTGCCCCGCCCTTACCCTGGCCATTTACACCCGGACTCTTGCCCAATCCCCCCAATCCGCCTGTGGCTTTGTTATTCGTAAAGGTGGTATTAATCAGGTCGAGAGTGCCAGCTTTGACAAACACAGCACCTCCCAAACCCGCACCCCCGCCGCCGCCGCCGCCGCCGAAGCCACCGCCGAAGCCACCGAAGCCCTCGCTGCCGCCCCCGCCGTCGCCCAAGCCGACGCCGTAGCCACCGCCGCCGCCGCCGCCGCCCAAGCCGCCGAAGCCGCCCCCGCCGTCGAAGCCGTCGAAGCCGTAGCCACCGCCGCCGCCGCCGCTGCCGAAGCCGCCGCTGCCGCCGAAGCCGCCGAATTGGCCGGCGTTGCCGCCGCCCTCGCCGCCGCCCTTGCCGGCCAATTCGTCGCTGCCGTCGTCCCCGGCCAAGCCGGCGCCGAAGCCGCCGTCACCACCTAGCGCCTGGTTATTATTAAAAGTGACACCACTTGCCGTCACCCTGCCACTGTCGATAAACAGGGCACCTCCCATTCCCGCTGCACCGCCGCCGCCGCCGCCGAAGTTGCCGTTGCCGCCGTTAGTACCCCGTGCTCTGCCATCGGCTAGGATGAAGTTGTTGAAGCTGACGGTGGCATTGTTGGTGACCTTGAATATCTGGTAATTATCGGCACCGCTAATAGTGAGTGGATTCGCTACCGTGCCATTAAAAATAATGTCGGTGGTGAGAGTGGGTAGGAGACTTGTGAGGATGATAGTTTTGGTACCTAACAATTCTCCAAAGTCGATAGTGTCCTCATCCGGTAGGCTGTTCGCGGCGACGATGGCTTCCCGCAGGGTGTAGCCGTTATTAGGGTCATTGTCATCATCAGCCGTGCTATTGACTTTAAAAATCGCCAACACTCCCGCATAAGCTTGTCGTGCCTTTGCGTCAAATGCCAGAGGCGCTTTACCTTCTCCCGTTTTCACCTCTAGTTCCCAGTCGCCTCCTAATGCTGCGTTGCCGGTGGGTTGGGCGGAAGCGCCTATTTCAGCCCTGGTTATTTGATGCAGTTTTTGGATAAATTCTTCTCCGCCATCCCCAGCAGCAACATTGCAGCCATATAAAAGAATTGTGGCTGTTTCTGTGAAGCTAGGTCGCCATTGTTGCAGTTGGCTGCTGTAGTTTTCCAGAGTGTCAAGGTTCAGTTGAGTTTTGCCCAAATACAAGCATCCAGGGGAACCGTGAGAAACGATATGTAGCGAGTCAATCTCGGTGTGATCTTTTAAGGCTTGGGTAATTTGTATTATCCCATCAAGGTGAGCGTCGAGAATGACAATTTCTGTGCCTAAGATTACGCCGTCAAGGAGAGTCTGGCGGTCTTCAATGGCTGAGTCAATGATTAGGATATTTTTGGCAGTTAGAGTCATTTTCTTTTCTAGTTGTGATTGAAATAAGGTTTATAGTTTGGTTTTGTTGGGGCGAGTTTACCAGCGTCTTTTGTAAGAAGCATAGATAATATTCCTCTTCTGTCACTTTCGCGGCGGAGTATAAGAGAACAAAATCTCTCAAACCCTAGCTGGGTCTTATTTCGGTGTCTGGGCCCCTACACTTGACTGATTCAATCGGTTTTTCTTCGACAAAAAAACGGGCTTGAACTTCTACTCTAAGTTGATAGCGTTCTGACATCCCCCGACGTTCCAAAGCTTGGTTAATCGCTTTTTGACACAAGAGTATTTGCTGGATATGCTTTGTTTTACATATGGTTTGCGGGTGGTGTCGGTAGTAATAAAGTGGCTGGCTAACTTTATGGACTTCAGTGATTTCTGTCAGTCGCAAACAGAGCTCGTAGTCTGGGATTATTTCATATTCTTCGCAATTAACTCCGCCTACCTGTTCGTACACCGAGCGACGAATTAATCGAAAGTGAAAGAGCATAAAATCAATCAAGATTCGGTCTTTAGAATAAGGTATAGAACATCGGTGTCCTAGTCCCAAAATTTGACCGTTTTGATTGATGTCTAAATAATCCGTATAAACCAGCCCTACTTCGGGATAAGTTTCTAAAATAGGAACGGTTAGCTCTAAGGCTCTCCAATCAAGAATATCATCGCTATCTACTTGACCGATGTACATTCCTTTCGCTTCAGCAAAAGCTCCTTTCAAAGCGTGAGATACGCCTTGATGGGGTGCTGCAATAACGCGAATACGACTGTCTCGCTGTGCATATCGGCTGGCAATTGCCAGCGAGGTATCTGTAGAACCATCATCCCAAATCAACAATTCAAAATCTTTATAGGTTTGTCCTAAAACGCTTTCAATAGCTGTTGGTAGGTAGCGTTCCCGGTTATACACCGGAATCACGATGGTAATTTTGGGATCTGGGGTGGTTTCGCGGGAATTTGTCATCGGTAAGACTTGTCTTTATTCAAAACCATTTGTTGCTGTTGGCAGTCGCCTCGTAATATTAATATTTACAACTACCGGGGAGTTAAATAGTCAATAAATATTGGTAAATCGTCACCTCAATGCTGTCCATAATCCAAGCGATGTTTCTCACACAGCAAATCACTTTTCCTTCAGGAAATAGTTCCCGAATTAATCGCAACTTGCTGCATCACAGGGGATTGGTGTCGAAGATAATTTCTTTGTCAGCTTGCGGGTGGTAATAAGCCCAAAAGATGCTCACAATCAGTGCCCGTTTTTGTTCCGGTGAAATAAATACGGAAAACTCATTGTCTTCGCTCATGGCTTCCAACATTCGCTCAGCTTGCGCCCCCGACAGGGGAAGTCATAGCGCTGTGAAACCGGGGATTTTGTCGTAGTAGTGCAGCCAGTAAAGTAGAGCCTGAGCGGGGTAGTCCTGATATGAAGTGGGCTTTCACTGGCTTCCCGTGGGAATGGGGTTCTATAACATGAGATGCAACCTAAATCTATCATACCACAGATATATCTTTTATACCATATTTTTATTTAACACTTCGCAACACAACATCCAGGTTTACGATATCTTTACAATCTAGACATCGTGGGTTGGCTTTCCCCTATCTCTATCGTTGCTTAGGGCCCCTGCCTCTGTAAAGTCGGAAAAGTCGGATCATAAAGTCGGAAAAGTCGGATCTTTGCCATGAGGACATAATTTAGGCATCCAAGAGAGGCTGTGGGTATGAGAGTTTATTTTTTTTAGCGGAATTTTATTGGCTATTTTGCCAGACAGCATAAAAGTTGACGATATTTTTACAACCTAGACATCGCCTTTGTTAATTACTCTGGAATTTTTGACCGCAGATGGTGGCGGATATACGCGGATGGACGCAGATGAATTTAGTTTAGTCTTGGACGCACGGGTGGCCAGAAACCGGGTTTTTGCGAGATACTGCGTTACGGTCGGCAAAAATGGCAAAAAACCCGGTTTCTTTGGCTTTTGAAGCGCACCGGGCGGATATACGCAGATGGACGCGGATTAGGATACAGTTTGTTTTGTCACTTCTACATAAATATGTTCTAACCGCACCGGATACCGAGCGATTGAATCAATAGAAATCCCGTCGAACAGCAAAATAATTTCTTTTAATTCTAAACGTTCCGGCAGCCAAAAAGCTAAATCGCTACCGTAGCGGCGGGGAATGAAACTGTATTGTTTAGCGCGGGCGATGACTTCAGCTTCTTCGTCGGTTTTTACCACGATAATTTCTTGAGCAGGAATCAGTTTTTGCAACTCCTCCAAACTGCCCTCGGCCACAATACTGCCATTTTTCAAAATCCCAATTCTCTGACACAGCCGCTCAGCTTCATCCAACAAATGAGTTGTCAGCAAAATTGTAATTCCTTCCGATTGCAAGCGCTGGATTAACTCCCAAATTTCGTAGCGAGCCTCAATATCTAAACCCGTTGTCGGTTCATCTAAAATTACTAATTTAGGCTGGTGTACCAAAGCCACCGCAATATTCAAACGGCGCTGCATTCCTCCGCTCAAAGTTTCCACAGGGCTTGTAGCTCTATCTGTCAAATTAACTGCTTTCAAACAGTGTCTTACTTGATAGCGCCGCTGCTTGCGCTCTAAGCCGTAAATTTGAGCAAAAAAATTGAGGTTTTCTTCGCAGCTAAGGCTTTTGTAAAGCAAATTTTCTTGGGGCGCTACACCGATTAAGGATTTTGTAGAGTCGGAAACAGGTTCGCCATTGATAGAAACTTTGCCGCTGTCGGCATTTAGCAAATTACATAAAATATTGATAGTTGTAGTTTTGCCCGCCCCGTTTGGCCCCAGCAAACCGTAAATTTCTCCAGCTTGGATGTGCAGTGTTAAATCTTTAAGCACTGAACGCTCGCCATAGGACTTATTTAGCTTTTCAATTTGCAGCACTGCTTTAATTCTCCGTATTATTTTATATATTTAGGGTTGTTTCTGAATGATTAAACCGCAGAGAGCGCAGAGGGCGCAGAGTCAGAGAAGAGAGAGATGAATAATTAGGACATAATGCAATACGGTTCAGATAAGACTGATCCCCCCTAGCCAAGAGGGCGGGCACGGGGGCACCGCCCCTACGAAGGGGGGGACAAGAAGTTGCTCAAAGTCCCCCAACAATCAGGGGGATTTAGGGGGATCTCCGGGGAATTAACAGTGTTAACTGAACTGTATTGCGACATAATGAGATAGTTTCAAAGTCTTCTTTCTACTCTCAGCATCCTGCGGTAAGAAAGCCATCCACCTGCAATCATGGCAATAGAAAATATGAATAAATACCAGAAGTGTTCGGAAATATCAGCCAAATCTTTGCCGTCAGCCCACACGCCCATAAGCGCTTCGTTCATGTGATAGATTGGATTGTACTGGGCGAGTTCCAGCAGACTTTTGGGAAACAGCGAAGTAGGCAAAAATGCGCCTCCTAAAATCAACAAAGGAACGCCGAAAGCCGCTACTAGCGAGTTGACATCTTCAGTGCGCCTCGCAAACTGGGTGCCGAGAATAAAGCCTACACCTACATAAGATACAATACTGAGCAGAATAATCGCAGATCCTAACAGAATAGAGCCTTGAAATTGTGCTCCTAAACAAGAGGCGATCGTATATACTAAAATCACCTGACCGATGCCGATGCAACTGTGAGCCAGGAAAATTCCTAAAAAGTAGGAAGTGCCGCTCAGCGGGGAAATAAACAAGCGTTTGAGGGTATGCTGTTCTCGCTCTGCTACTACGGTTGCTACGCTACCACCGAGACAGCTAAAAAATAAAGCCGCTCCTACTAAGCTTGCAGGTGCAGCAGTTTCAAAGGCTTTTGCTGTGCTGAGATTAGCGCGTTCTTTTAAAATTAAACCGTTAATTAGCAAGATAGAAACTGGAAAAATACTCCACAAGACTAAGCTGCGTCGCCGCCTCCCCAATTCAATTAAAATTCGCTGTGCTACTGCGAGCGTTTCGTACCAGTATTTCATCTTAAGGAATGAGAATTAAAGAACTTGCATTTTTTGTAGGTTGGGTTGAGGAACGAAACCCAACCCCAAGCTTGATTGTTGGGTTTCGTTCCTCAACCCAACCTACGGAAGTTATTTAATCCACGATCCTAAGTTTGTTAGCATTGTTATTTTAGGGAATCAAAAATTAAAGTTAATAGTTTATGATACAGTCATTACATAAGCTTGTCAAATAACAGTTCAAAATGTACACCATTGAATCAACATCAACAAAGTGGTGAAAAACCAAATAAGGCAACGGAGGAAACGGGTAAAATCAACGGGATTGGATGATGAAATTACCCTCGCGAGTAACCGAGGACATGGCGCCGTGCTCATTGGTGACAGCTTAAGGTCAAAGCCAATCACAGACTGCTGTTTGAGTATTAAGGTTAGATCCCGGCGCCAAGGGCGGGCACGGGGGCACCGCCCCTACGAAGGCAGGGTGGTTTCATTCTCAGGGAAATCATCGTTTTGTAGGGGTAGTGCTACCCCCTACTCCCCGTGCCTACCCCCTCCACGGACGAGGGAATCGGTGTTTCAAATATTGGGGCTGCCACGGGGGGCAGCCCCTACAAGAAAATGAAACAGCCCTGCCCTTAAGAAGGGGAGTAGGGGCTGGGACAAGAGTCTTCTCAAAGTCAACCCCTACTCCCCAACAACCAGGGGGAGTAGGGGGTATGCGAGGGGGATCGAGACTTAGCTACAAGCGAGATTTATCAATGGTTTCAGTCTTAAGTTGTCACCAATGGGCAATACCGTTTCCCCACCCCCAAATTATCAATAATTCTTACTTAATCGTAAAGTTCTTACCTCTGTAGCATCCTTGAAAAGAAGTTAAACTGGTGCCGTTTTTCTGTTCCAATTTAGTCACGAGGGAAGAAGTATTGGAACTGTCAGGGGTAGCACCCCACTTGTACATAAAGTCGCCGAGATTGTCTCCGGTTTCTTCGTAGCTGTGCTCTTCAATTGGAATTCCCGAAACTCCTGAAACAGTTTGGTTGTGGTATCCGTTAACGATGATTTTTTCGATAACGGCCCCCGGTTCTGCGGTAATGTTCCATTGCACGGGTTCATAAGCTGAAAGTGCGAGAATTATGGGCTTGTTTCGGCGTTCTACTTTGACTTCGATCCTCTCCGAGGGCTTCGCTAACGCACTTTTTGATAAATCTCGGTTCTTGTGATCCGCATTGGCTTCGTAAACGCCTATTAAATGAAGTTCTTTGTTTCCGCTTGAGGAACCGATATAAGCTGAAAAATCGTCGGAACCGCCAAGCCCGCAGTTGGCGCCAGAACTAATTGGGGAAACAAAAGCTGTTTTTTCGGCTAGTTTCTGCTGCACTGCCGGTACTACCCACAATCCGGTTCCGATGCCTAAAGCACCTATCAAAGCAGCCGCGATACCGAAAGGAAGGGCATTTGTGAGGTTGCGAACAACTGGTTTTGCTGTTAGTTGAGATAGCGTTTGCTGCCAAGTTTCACCAGTTTGTCGATCGGCATTCCCGCCATCGAGACAGGCCAATAAACCTAAACTTTCCGGCTGTTCGAGCAGACTTTGAACTGTTTTCCCTTCACCGACGTAGAGATTTCTAGTTTCGGTGTCTAAAAGCAGCCAGTAGCGATCGCCCTCGCCGAGGTTGTACTCTTGTACCGCAGGATCGACTAAATCGTGCTGCAAAAACACCAGCCAAGCCATATTATTGCCAGTGCCGACTGTTTTGCCGTCGCTGGAAATAAGTTGGTCGATGTCCGGCTCCCAGCGCCAAGCTACCCAGCGACTATCTCCTCGATAGCCGAGGGATTTTTCAAGTTGCGGATGAGCGGTTATTTCTAAGCGTTGAACTAAGTTTGACACTAGATGTACTCCTCAAGTGCGTTAGCGAAGCCCGCCCCTACGGGGGCTACGCCAACGCAGAGGATCGGGTCTAGAGCAATTTTGTTCCAATTTATTAAAACAAATATTTTGCTCATGAAGAGCCTCCGAATAATCGGGTTAATTTTGTCTTGCTAATGTTATCAGCCGGTACTTTCCAAACCACACTGGCTTAACAAAAATATGCCTGTTTAATGGTTTAGCTTGAGAACTTGGAGCTGGCGAGCACCCGCCTGGTAATAATTTTAACCTGTGCTGTTGACACTCCCTAGCCTAAAGGCGTAGGGATTCTTAATTCATCGACTGACCTTTAAGCGCTATGTCCTTTCGGCAATCTTTAAACTTTTCAACCGTGCAATTACACCAATTGACGAGCCTAATTCACAGCAACCCCAGAGGGTCTATCTCCAAAAGCGTACTAGGATACGAACCTAGAGTTCGGGTATGCCCTACCCTACTTAACAAATGAACTAAATTATTTGTTTTCTGGTAAAGAGAATGCGTCGATCCTCTAGCTGTTTTAAGAGTTTTCGCTGCTCTCGGTCCAACAATTTATGCCTAAAAGTGTGTCTCCGTTTCACGATGGCAAAGGAGTTTAACCTTGACTGTTCTAGTCTAGCACAAATACAAGAAATTTCCGGATTTTTAGGAATGGATTTAAGAAATTAAAGCCGTCCTAGAAGGACGGGGTTTTAAACCCTATTTTCTGATAACTAATCCTGTTACGGATTGAAGCTGGCTATCTATCACTGCTTCTACCTGGTTGGCCAGTTTTAAAAGAGTGCTTGGCCCATAGCGTCTACAAGTTCTTAGCTTAACTTTTATTTCGCTACTGTGCTACAAAATAGGGCGATCGCACCTAAGAGCAATATTACGCAGGCAAATAAATATTCCGGCTTTCTCGCGGGTGAAATATCCCTTAAAAAGAGAACGTTTCCGAGAAACCCGGTTTCTGTAAAAGTTCTGACACTTCGCCTATTACTGGCGGGGGCCATCAATCGCCTCTCTAGTCGGTGCAAGACCTCCGGGGCTAAAGGAACTCGGCGGCACTCTCGGAAGATTGAGATTGCGATTTGGAACTAAATCGCTGTTGCTGTCACCAGCAGTTCCACCCGTGGGAGACGCACTGTTATTGGGATTGGTACTCGGTGAACTTCCCGGATTGAGATTATTGGGATTGGTATTCGGCGAAGTTCCCAGATTGGGATTATTGGGAGTGGTATAGGGCGAACTTCCCGGATTGAGATTATTGGGATTGGTACTCGGTGAAGTTCCCAGATTGGGATTATTGGGATTGGTACTCGGTGAACTTCCCGGATTGAGATTATTGGGATTGGTACTCGGTGAACTTCCCGGATTGGCATTGGGAGTACCTGCGGGCGAAGTTCCCGGATTGGCATTGTTGGGATTGGTATTCGGCGAAGTTCCCGGATTGGCATTGTTGGGATTGGTATTCGGCGAAGTTCCCGGATTGGCATTGTTGGGATTGGTATTCGGCGAAGTTCCCGGATTGGCATTGTTGGGATTGTTGGGATTTGCCGTGCCTGCAGGAGTAGTTATCGGGGTGCCGGCAGCATCTCTGGTGATGGCGTTGGGGTTCGGGGGAGGAGGCGGAGGAGTGGCTGCATTGGGGTTATTTGCAGGAGCATTGCCCGGAGCAGTGTTTTGGGGAGCAGCATTGCTGCCGCACAAGCTGACTAAATCAAAAGTTGTGCCACCTCGGGTTTCGATGAAACAAACCGGTACATTTACTTGGGGGTTTGAGGCTCTGGGAAAATCGGCTGTTCCCGGCATGGGACGGCTAAAGGCAGCTTCAGCCATCAGTGGGGTCAAGGCCGCCGATAGAGCGGCGATTGTTCGCAATAATCTCATCAGCGTTTCCTCAAATGTTGAACTGTGTTTGATCCAGTATTGCCCAGAAACTAGAAATTGTCTTCTTCCCAAAATAGGAGCTTTGGCTACTCCTGCTGATGTAGGCTGCGCCACTGAGCTTCAGAATTAAGACATTTGCATCTCAAGTAATTCCTGATGATAACGTTCCAACTCATGCGGTTGATGGATCAGCGGCTGAAGTTGGCCATTGTGGAGTTGGTAGGCTTGTGTGATTCCAATGCGGCTGAGAAAGTCGAGGTCGTGGGAAATGACCCAGAGGGCGCTCTGAAACTCATTGACTCCATCAACAATCTGATTCACTGTTTCCAAATCCAAATTATTTGTTGGCTCATCTAAAATGAGCAAATCAATTTGAGAAATGCCGATCGCAGCCAGCCCTAATCTGGCTAACTCACCGCCGCTTAAGGCAGATGCAGGCTTGTTCACCTCATCATTAAAAAATAGAAAATTTCCTAATTGCTGTCGCAGCAATTGATAGTCTAAGTTTGGGTTTGCCATTTGCATATTTTCTAGGACTGTCCGAGAGCGCTCGACAATTTCATAGCTTTGATCGAGATATACCCATTTTAGGGCAGATTTTATGGCAATTTCACCGGATTCTAAAATTGCTGGAGTTCGCTCCATTCCTAGAAGGGCTTGAGCTAAACAGGATTTTCCTGAGCCGTTCTTTCCCGTAATAGCAATGCGCGAGTCTGACGATACATGAAGCTGAATGTTTTTGAGTAATCGGCGCTCTCCTAATCTTAAATCAGCACCTTGAATATCGATTAAATTTTTGTGTTTTTGACTGCATTCTTCTAATTTAATCCGGGTTGTTTTCGTCGTTCTGATTTTGGTTGCGGTAACTTGATTAGTTGCTTTTTCTACGGCTAGGTCATGTTTTTTCTTAGCACTTCCTGCCATTACTTCAGCTTGTCGCTTCAACGCACCAGCGAGAATTTTCGGAATGCTGTCGGCACGTTTGCGACCTTGTTGGCGAGATTGGGCTGCTCGTTGTTGTTCCTGAGATGCTGATGTTTGCGCTCGCTTTAGTTCTTTTCGCGCTACTTCGTGGGCGCGTAACGCGGCTTGATGCTCGATTTCTTTTTGCGATAGATAGAAGGAGTAGTTCCCACCGTAAACCTTTAACTCCGCTGGCGTTAATTCCCAAATCGTATCGACGGTGCGATCGAGAAAAAACGGCTTGTGCGAGACAATAACGAAAGCACCAGAAAATTCTTGCAGTGCTGTCTGCAACTGTTCCAGGGTTAACAGGTCTAAATGATTTGTTGGCTCATCTAACAACAGAATATCAGGCTGCTTCGATAGAGCGATCGCCAAGCAAAGTTTCGTCAGTTCTCCACCGCTCACTGTGCCCAGAGCCTGAGATAGCGAGACTTCCGAGGCAAACTTCTCTTCTAGCAACGTCGTCACCCTCCACCATTCATCCGAATGAGAAGCGATCCAGTCCAGTACCAATTCATTCGATGCAGACAGATTGAGGGTACTGACTTGAGGCAGATAGTAAAAACTACCTGTCCTCGCGACTGTGCCAATCTGCGGGATTAGTTGTCCCGCAAGTAGCTTGAGCAAGGTCGATTTACCACTGCCGTTGCGACCGACTAAGCCAATGCGCGAGCCTTCATGAATCGCCACAGTGATATCTGCGAACAAAGTCCGTGTGGGTGCGACTTCGCAGGTCAAATTAGCTGCGTTGAGAATTGCTTTCTTTTGCATATTTCTTCTCCATCTTGGTTTGCTGAGCCGTCCTCGTAGTGCTGGACGCTCGATCGCAGTACGATCGAGAGGTCGCTACCCAATTCAAATCTCTGGATTTCGTAGTTTTTAAAGCACAGAGCGTTGAAAATCGATCGGGATGGGTTAGCAACCAGCAGTTAGCTTCATGGCAGTAAGAATTGACAAAAGTACAATAAATTACAGTATATTACACGAGTTTTACGTTGTCAAGCCACAGATGTTTTGAATTCTGCGGTACAAGGGATACAGTCTTGGACGCAAGGAATCTATTTTGACACCATCTGTAGTGGTAAGGCGCGGACTTTACACCATACTGGCTCTTCCTTAGTTACTGTGCTAATTTATCTGAAAATAATGGCATAAATTTTTATATAGCAAAAATTTATGGTCTTGTTTTAGTTGATTTTAGCCGTTTTTCTTAGTCAAAAATAGGTTGATTTTAAACTACTTAAACCAATAGTTTTGAACAGTAAGGAAGAGCCAGTATGGTGTATGATGTCCGGTCAATTACCCGTAATAAAAAGGCTAATTGACCGGACATCATATAATAACAACTATAGCGGTTCTCAAGCGTTGTGAGGTATGGGGGCGAGTCCTATGCCTATGCCCTATGCCCTATGCCCTATGCCCTATGCCCTATGCCCTATGCCCGCGAGAGCACCTCATGTTACTGAGAAAGGCTATAACTTCCTTTAATACCGAATTCGCGGGTCAACGTAAGCGTTCAAAATATCAATTACAATGCTGGCAATTACGACAATTGCCGCAAAAAACACCACAATACCTTGAACAGTTGGATAATCCCGCAAGCTAATCGCTTCGTAAAGACGATTTGCCAACCCCGGCCAAGAAAAAGTAACCTCTGTTAAAATAGCACCGCCCAACAGTGCAGCAAAAGTCAATCCTAAGACAGTAATCACCGGAATTAGTGCATTTTTTAGAGCGTGAGCCCATAAAATCTGCAATTCGGGAATGCCTCTAGCTCTCGCTGCTTCGACATAATCTGCTTGCAAAGTTTGCTTGAGATTCACTCTGACAATGCGCTCGAAAATGCCGCTCAAAAGAATGCCCAAGGTCAAACTCGGAAGTGCCAAATAATGCAAAGATGTGAGAAACTGACCAGGGTTAGCGCTCAGGAGACTGTCAATAGTGTATAGTCCTGTGTAGCCTTCGGGGGCGGGGAATGTCACGGGAAAGCGAGTTCCCAAGGGAAACCATCCTAACTGCACCGCGAAAATTAATTGCAAAACCATACCGGCCCAAAAAGCCGGCAGCGAGTAAGTGATAATGCCAAACAAACGGCCGACAGCATCGAAAATAGTGTTAGGGCGGGATGCTGCTAAGGAACCGATACTGATGCCGACAATTAAAGCTATGGCCATGCTACAAACTGCTAATTCCACTGTAGCGGGGAAATAATCTCCGATAATTTGCCACACGGTTTGTCCGCGAGTGGTGATTGAGGTTCCCAAGTTCAGACTGAATAAGTCTGTCATGTATTTGAAATATTGCTGCCACAGGGGGGCGTCGAGGCCGAGTTGGGTTCGCATTGCTTCTTTGGCGGCTGCGGGAGCTCGTGAGCCGAGAATGGCATCTATGGGGTCGCCCGGAGTGGCCCGCAACAATAAAAATACTGCTGTGGTGATTGTCCACAACATTAGGGGTGCCAGAAGCAAGCGGACAATAATATAAGATTGCAGGGCTTTGGAACGAGACATAATATTTAGGAATTGTGAAGAAATCAGTCATTAGTCATTAGTCATTAGTCATTAGTCATTAGTCATTAGTCATTAGTCATTAGTCATTAGTCATTAGTCATCAGGCAGGTGGATGATGGATGATGGAAGAAACAGATATTTTATATCTGCGACTTCTGTGTCGCGAATCAGGGGAATTGGGAATTGCGAATAGACAGTTGAGTGGATTTTTGCGAAAAAGTCGATCGACTTTTTCGCAATTGGCGATTTTCCTATTCGCCCAGCAGCGATTCAAAGGCGGCTTGCAAAGACTTGATATCGCCTACTCTGGCTACTAACAAGTTTTCGCTGCCGGCATCCTCCAGCCTGTGTCTCCAATACTGGATGCTATCAGAGTTGTTCATCCAGAAACTAATCACGGTGTCTACAACTCGATCGACATCCCAGCCGCGGTTAGGAGAAACTGTCTCTACGGATGCCACAAACGCATCGAGAGTGCACTTCCGGTTTGCCAAGTATTCTACACCGGACGGCTGCTTTTGTTGCAGCAATTCCTGCTGCTGGGTAAAAAATGTTAAAGTTGGAGATACGCCCAGGATTTCAAATGTATAGTTCATGTCATCCTCCAGAAGTATTATTTTGCCAAAATATCGAGCGTCCAAAAAAGCCAAAAACGCTTTACTTTGCTGGCGTTGATTAAATGCAGATGCTTTAATTATCCTCTTTGTAGTCGATGGCTTACGCCCCGCTACGCTACGGGATTTTGGCGGCTTATCTTATTAATAGCAAATTTTTTAACAGCCGATTGTCACCTACTTTACATTTGTCCTCGCACTGTAGAAAAAATTAAAATCTAATTTTTATTAAGCAGGCGTAAGGACGACAATGGCCACCCGGAGAAAGTGAGCTTATTTTAGATTTTAAATTTTAGATTAAAAAATTGAATAATTGGCAATGACTGATGACAACCAGGGTGGGGAGCACGGGCCTAAAGTTCCTTTTTTTACGGGGTGTGACTTTTTGACCGGGAGTCAGCAGAGCGATCGCCACATTCAGGCAAGTAGTGGCATGATTAATATTACAATTTTTTACAGTATCGGTGGAAACCTCAGCCCCGTTTTGATCTGCCAGCCACTGCACTTCACTATTTGTGTACAGCATTGTAACTTATATCGAGGGTTCTTTTAACTGAGATATTGCACCATTCTCGCTTAACAGGCTTTTGGGCCTGTTCCACAAGAAAATTCACTCTTTGTGGAACAGGCCCAAAAGCCTGTTCATAAAAAGCTAATTGAGAATGGTGCAACATTTCAGTTTAAGCGACAAACGATACACAAACCTGGTAGGTGTGACAATATTAATGTTATTGAAAAGTCTGAGCAGTTGTGTGATGAAAAGCTCGCCCAAGATGTCACTGAGCCTTGTTTTGTTGATACCGCTGGTGGTGCAAATCTCCGTAGCAGTCGGCGTGACTGGATGGCTGTCGTTTCGCAACGGCCAGAAAGCCGTCAATGACCTTGCTACGAGGTTAAGCTTGGAAGTTGCAGCGAGAACTAAAGAAAATTTCCGCAGTTTTGGGGATGTGTCTCATTTATTCCTGCAAATGAATACTGCTGCGATCGCCTCTGGAAACTTAGACCCGGAAGACTTCCCCAACTTAGAGCGCTATTTGTGGAACCAGACCAAGCTGAGCGATCGAAATACAACCATCTACTACGGCGATGAACAGGGCAGATTCCTCTTGCTCAAGAGAGAAGCAGAAGACTTAGTATACATCAGAGACGAATCAACCGCTCCAAACCGCCAAATTTATCGCCTGGACAGCCAAGGAAATCGCACTGAGCTAATCAAAACCGTCCCCTATGACCCCCGTACTAGACCGTGGTATAAAGCTGCTAAACAGTCAGGAAAAGCCACTTGGTCTCCCATATACCCCTTCGCAGCCTCGCCAGTTCTGGGGATTACGCCGGTCAGGCCGATCTACAGCCAAACGGGTAGCCTGCGGGGGGTACTGGCAATTGACCTGACTCTTTCTCAAATCAGCGATTTTCTCAAAAGCATCAAAATTAGCCCGTCTGGACAAGTTTTTGCGATCGAACGCAGCGGAGAAATAGTCGCCAGTTCCACAGACGAATTGCCCTTTGTCACCGACAAAGACGGACAAAAACGGCTGTTGGCGACACAGAGCAAAAATTTGCTAATTCGATCGGCTTCCAGATACTTGCAACAACGATTTGGTAGTTTTGAACAAATTAACAGCCAAGGACAGTTTACCTTCGAGATAGACGGCAAACGTCAATTCATTACCGTTGCTCCCCTGCAAGACGGCCGCGGCCTCGATTGGCTGATTGTAATCGCAATCCCGGAAGCAGACTTTATGGAGCAAATTAACGCCAACACTCGCACAACTATCTTATTGTGCTTTTTTGCGTTCGTAGTGGCGATCGTCCTCGGAATTTTCACCTCTCGCTGGGTTGTCAAACCGATTAGCCGATTGCTGGAAGCTTCCAAAGCTTTAACAAAAATTTCGGCATCATCCGACTTCACATCCTCGGAATTAGACGGCGAAGTCGAAGTCAAAGGCGTCAAAGAGATCGGCCTCCTAGCTCAGTCTTTCAACCAAATGGCCAGACAATTGCGATCGTCTTTTGTTGCCCTAGAACAAACCAACTCTAGTTTAGAACAGCGAGTAGCAGAGCGGACTGCCGAACTCGAAGCCGCAGAAGCAGAATTGCGGGCTTTGTTTGCAGCTATGAACGAATTAATTATAGTTCTCGACGGCAGCGGTCGCTATTTAAAAATCGCCCCCACAAATCTTTCTCTGCTCTACAAACCAATCGAAGAATTAGTGGGCAAAACACTCACAGAGGTGTTTCCGCAAGCTAGAGCCGACAATTTTCTCAACCACCTCCGAGCAGCTTTAGATACTCGGCAAACTGTCAGTATCGAGTACAATTTAACCATTGACGACCGCGAAGTTTGTTTTGCCGCCAGCATTTCACCGCTTTCAGAAGAATCCGTCATTGTGGTAGCCCGCGACATTACCGAACAGAAGCGAGCCGAATCGGCGCGACGCCAAAGGCAAAAACAATTGCTCAAACAAAATACGGTTTTGGTAGAATTGGCAAGAAATAAAGCGCTGTATCGAGGCGATTTGCAAGTAGCTTTGAGGCAAATCACCGAAGCAGCAGCTCATACGCTACAGACAGAAAAAGCCGGCGCGTGGTTGTACGATGAAAGCCGATCGAAACTGCAATGTCTCGACCAATTTCACCGCAGCAGCGAACAGCATTCCCAAGGCGCCGAGCTCGCAGCAGCAGACTATCCAGCTTATTTTAAAGCTTTGGAAGAACATCGGACGATCGCAGCCGAGGACGCTCTCTCAGATATTAGAACCAGAGAATTTGGGGAATCTTACTTTGCAAAAGTGGGTACTACATCAACCTTAGATGCGCCAGTGCGACTCGGCGGACAAACAGTGGGAGTCATCTGTATCGAACAAGTGGGAACTCCTCGTAACTGGACATTAGAAGAACAAAATTTTGCTGCTTCCCTGGCAGATTTGGTATCATTGGCGATCGAAGCCAGCGAGCGCGATCGTACACAAAGCGCTTTGCGTCAAGCAGAACAAAAATACCGCAGCATCTTTGAAAATGCCGTCGAAGGCATTTTTCAAAGAACCCCCGAAGGCCACTTCTTGAGCGTAAATCCAGCTTTAGCCCGCATCTATGGCTACGCCACTCCCGAAGAATTGACATCAAATCTCACCAACATCAAACAGCAAGCTTACGTCAATCCTCAGCAGGGCGACAAGTTTATGCGCGTGATGGAAGAATTCGGAGAAGTTTCGGGGTTTGAGTCACAAGTTTACCGCGTTGATGGCAAGGTAATTTGGATTTCCGAAAGCGCGCGTGCAGTGTGCGACGCCAACGGCGAGGTACTCTACTATGAAGGCAGCGTCGAGGATATTAGCGATCGAAAAGTCTTTGAATCCGCCTTGCAACTCGCCCTAGAAGCAGCCGAAGCCGCTTCCACCGCAAAAAGCGCATTTTTGGCAAACATGAGCCACGAACTGCGAACACCTCTGAATGCCATCATCGGCTACAGCGAAATGCTCCAAGAAGAAACCGAAGAATTGGGTTACGATGAACTCATCCCAGATTTAGACAAAATCCGCTCTTCCGGCAGACACTTACTATCGCTAATTAACGACATTCTCGACATTTCTAAAATCGAAGCCGGCCGCATGGATCTTTACTTAGAAACCTTCGACATCGCCGCCTTGATTGAAGAAGTAGCATCCACCGCCGTGCCGCTAATTGAGAAAAACGGCAACACTCTCAACTTGCACAAAATTAGCAATATCGGCACCATGCACGGTGACATTACCAAAGTGCAGCAGATTTTATTAAATTTGCTGAGCAATGCCGCCAAATTCACTCAAAACGGTACAATTACCCTCACAGCCAGCCGAGAAAAAATTGCGGGTGACAGCAGCGAAGCAAAACAAGAAAACACTTCTGAACCGGCGGCGACTTCAGAATTTTCAATTGCTAGTAACGAATTTTTAGTTGTTAATTGTATAGATACAGGAATTGGGATGACTCCAGACCAGTTGCAGCACATTTTCCAACCCTTTATCCAAGCAGACGCTTCTACCACGCGCAAGTACGGCGGCACCGGTTTGGGACTGGCAATCAGCCAGCGTTTTTGCCTAATGATGGGTGGCAATATTTCCGTAAAAAGTCAGGATGGTGTTGGTTCTACTTTTACGATATGGTTGCCAGTTAATCTGCAAAATTAGGGTGGATGGCACACGGAGCATTCAATTTCAGAAAAAAGAATGCTGGCGCACCTTACAAAAGAAGTTCCCCTAAAAAAAGGGGAATACAAACCAAGTAGGGAAACTAAAAGTAAACATAACCTTGTGTTTAGGTTTTATTTTTTACTTTTATCTTACTCATTACGGCTGTGTACTTGGGTTAGATTCTCCATTCACCACTCCCGTAGTATCTATCTGATCGGCGAAATCTTGTTTTCCAGTTTCAATAAACCATTTATACTGCTCAAGCGTTTCGGGACGAGCACTCTCCAAACACATTTTTCTCCAGCGGGGTTTCTCTTTTGTATCTTTTTTTTCTTCCAGAACATCTTCTAGCAAGCAATAAGCCATCCCTCCACCGAGCTGTTTTCCTTCAATTGTTTGGTCAATAGCAACTGCTTGTCGGATTTCTTTTTCAGCCGCTTGATACTGTTTTTGTTTGAGCAGTATCCAGCCCAAGTTTAGATGCAGTTCATAGTTGAGTTGAGCATCTTCTTTCCTAACCCGTTGTAATCCCATCCGCAGTAAAGTTTCAGCGGTCACTCTATCGTCTTTACTAAGATAAACGCGACCTAAATTATTAAAGGCGCGAGCCTCCCCTAGGTTTAACACTTTTTCATATTCCGTCGTCGCTAAATCTATAGATCCTAAAGATTCGTAGATTTGTCCCAAGGCAATTGGAATCTCCCAATTATGGGGGTTTATTTTGGCCGCTTGCTCGTATTTCCCTTTGGCTTTTTCCAGTAAACCTCTTTCGTAGAGTTTTTTTCCTTCTCGATAGTTCCAGTCCCCAATCCGAGGCAAAGAGTTATAGACTCCCACAGAAGCCAACAATAACATTGCGGTAATTCCCAAGGTTGCTTGACTGTGAAACTGGGGAGAAATATTGAGTT
Organism: Microcoleus sp. B13-B6; assembly: GCF_036705405.1. Taxonomy (NCBI): domain Bacteria; kingdom Bacillati; phylum Cyanobacteriota; class Cyanophyceae; order Oscillatoriales; family Microcoleaceae; genus Microcoleus; species Microcoleus sp. B13-B6. The sequence goes on along the minus strand of NZ_JAUBUJ010000116.1, from coordinate 5,978 downwards.
TTTGGAGCAGATTTTTAATCTTTTCTTGTCCTGTGTCCTGCAAGGTGTGGATTACCGTCAGAAGTAACCCTCCTTGTCCCAGCAGGCCAAAGGTCTCAGCGAAGCTGATTCCTCCCGTGGAAAAGAGTTGAACGAAGGTTGTCATATAGGCCCCTACCCCCGTCAATCCCGCGATTGTCAGCGCGTTGAACAACCAATCTAAGCGATTTGAGGGGGAAACTTCCTCCTCGGAGGTGGGTTCGAGAAACCACCACCAAGCTTCTGGGGAGGGGTGAAATGTAGCTCGCCATTCTGCTAATTTTGCTCCTCTGGCGATCGCATCGGCTTGTTGTTTCAGGAAGTTGTCCAATTCGAGTAGTTTAGCCAAACTTTCCACAGAAAGCTGGGTTTTCTCGCTGAGTGCTTCTTCGATCGCATCGCGAGTAACTAAAATATGGAGAATGGCTATTTCTGAGGGTTCAGACTTTGCCAATTTTAGGTGAGCGAGAGCATCAGTATATTGAGCTAAGGCAAGTTCTAATTTCACGATCGGACTTGAATAATTAGTAGATTCCTGAAAAAAGTTTACCGCAAATTGCAGGTATATACTTTAAGATAATTGTAGCCCACAGTTGCAGCACATTTTCCAACCCTTTACCCAAGCAGACGCTTCTACCACGCGCAAGTACGGTGGCACCGCTTTGGGACTAGCCATTAGCCAGCCTTTTTGCCTAATGATCGGTGGCAATATTTCCGTAAAAAGTCAGGAGGGTGTGGGTTCGACTTTTACCATTTGCTTACCTGTTAATCCTTAACTAATCTTGGTATTTTTGAGCTATCCTTGTATTACCAAATCTCGTAGGGGCGGGTTCACCAACAATCTTTGGTTCACATCCAAAATATTCATAAACCCGCCCCCACCAAACCAATTAAGCCTGATTGCGGAACAAGTTTTTGAGTATCTGCGATGGGTGGGGGCGGGTTTTTTAGTTCTGGGAATTGATGATATAAATTTGGGTGAACCCGCCCCTACAAAAATTTGAATTCCCCATTACCAATTACCCAGTCCCAATTACCTTTGAATGCTTCTCGGATCGAGAGCATCCCGCAACCCATCCCCCAATAAATTAAACGCCAAAACTGTCAAAATAATCAGTGTTGCCGGAGGCCAAACCAACCAAGGTTGCAACACTAAAATTGAAGCATTAGTAGACAGGGATAGCAAATTTCCCCAAGAAGGATCTGGCTGTTGAATTCCCAAGCCAATTAAACTCAAAACCGACTCCGCCACAATAAAACCCGGAACCGACAAAGTAGCAGAAATAATTACATAAGTAGCAGTTTGTGGCAAAACGTGGCGGACAATAATATAAATTGGATTGGCCCCCATTGCCCGTGCCGCTTGCACGAATTCTAGCTGTTTAATTGATAGTACCTGACCGCGAATTACCCGCGCCAAACCCGCCCAACTGATAAATGAAGTAATCAGCACAATCAATATAAATCGCTGAGCACTTGTCAATCCCGGCGGCAATACTGCTGCTAGCGCTACTAATAAATAAAGACCAGGAATCGTCATTAATACTTCGGCAAAGCGCATTAATATACTGTCAATCCAACTGCCGAAATAACCCGATATTCCTCCGATAAACAATCCCAACGGGAAAGAAATTGCTATTCCTACTAAACCGATGCTGAGGCTAATTCTGCTGCCGTGTACTAAGCGACTGAATTGATCGCGAGCTTGTTCGTCCGTCCCTAAAAGGTTAATTTGACCTTCTCCTGTAGTACCAAACAAGTGCCTCTCTAATGGCAAAAATCCTAAAAATTTATAGGGGGAACCTTTGACAAATAAACTGACAGCAGAGGGCTTGCCCCAGTCTACAATTACCTCACGAGCGCCGGTATTCGCATCCACTGGGCCCTGAGTAGTCGGATAAACGTGGGGCCCGATAAATCGCCCGTCTTGGGTGGTTAAATAAATCTGAGTCGGCGGCAGCAATGAACCGTTTAATTTAGAGTCGTAGGGGTCGTAAGGTGCCACAAATTCGGCCAAAAGCGCGACTGTATAAAAAATTAACAGTAGCACGGCTCCCAACCGAGCTAGAGGATTGTTTCTAAGATTTTGCCACCATTTCATAAGTTTTGAAATTGGGAATTGTTGACTGTTGACTGTTGACTGTTGACTGTTGACTAACTACAGGACTTACGCAAGTAAAATGCACAGTGTACACCTGCTACTTTTGTTCATCTGCAACCAAGATTATTCTAGTCTCATCTTCTGGTATTTTCCCCAATTCTTCGCCGCTAAAAGGATTGTAGAAAAACGAGCCTGTTTGGGGCGGTAATTTGGGATTGAGTACAATTTCTACTATACTTTTTACTACTCCAGTGAGCGGAATTGCCAGGATAACTCCCAACAATCCTCCCACTCTACCTCCTAACAGCAAAGCTGTGAAAATAATTACCGGGCTCAATCCGGTGAGATTGCCCATGATTCGGGGAGCTACTAAATTATCCTTGATTTGCTGGAGACCGATCGCCACTACCAACACTTGCAGCGCCAGCCACCAATCAATAAACGCTACAATTATACTAACAGTGCCAATTCCCAAAGTTGCTCCAATAAACGGAATTATTTCCGTCAATCCTATAAATACCGCAAACAACAGAAAAAACGGAACTCGCAGCCACCAAAAAGCCAGAGTCAACGAGATGGCCATCAATAGTCCCAGCAATAACTGTCCCGATACAAACCGCTGGAGGTTTCGCTGCAAAGTCTCTGTTAAAACATAGCGAATTTCTGGGGAAAAAATGCTGGTCAAACCCTGCCACACTCTTTGCCCGTCTAGGAGCATATAAAAGGAAATCACCACAATAAAAATTAAGTCCAAAAACCAGTTAACAGTACCTACAACTAAGCCTAAACCCGTACCGGCGAGCGCCTGGACTTGTCCCTGGACTCTCGCTGACAGTTGCTGCTCCAATATTTGCACGTCAAACGGTAAATTGCGATCCGCACTCCAGGCTTGAAATTCACCTAGCTGCTGCCGCCCCGACTCCAGCAATTCCGGGAACCTCACGCCCAACTGGCTGGCTTGGTTGAACACCGGCGGCACAATAGTTAAACCGATTACTACTAATATCACACCCGCAGTTAAATAAACCAGCCCCGCCGCCACTCCCCGTGGCAAAAATACTTCCAGTCTTTTTACTGCATAATTTAATAAAAATGCAATCAGTCCCGCTGTTACTAAAATGCTGACCAGTTCCCCAACGTAACTGACAGCAGTCAGGGTAAACCATCCCGTCACTAGCACTAGCAGCCAAGTAATTAGAAACTGTTGGAGGGGAGAAAAAAGAGTATTCATTTTGATTTTTTTTAAATAAAGTGGCACAAATTTTTCAGCAGATGTGCCGTATTATACAATAAACACATTAGAGTATATAGCAATCCTTGCAGGAGTCGTAAATTTTTGACCCCACCCCAACCCTCCCCTTATCAAGGGGAGGGAGTAAGAAATTCACAAATGATGCGAGGATTGCTATAGATTAGGAATAATCAGTTCAAGATTAGACTGAGTTTTCTCAGCATTGATAGATAGGTGACGGCCAAGCCACTTGGGGAGAGACAATGCCAGCCCGATCGACCCCACGCTCGGAAATCACGCTAATATTCAGTAGGCCCCACAGGCAGATCAAATTAAAGGTCGATCGCACAAACTCCGATCTATTCGCAATTGTAAGGTGAAACGGCGCCACACTCACCCAAAAGGGGGACGCGGGATTGCTGAGGCTATCCGCTAAAATGAATCCAATATAAAAACCGCAATCTTTCTTTACAATAAAAAAACCAAAGGCTAATAGCGGCGAGAGGAACTACCGTGACCAATCAAGTTTTTTCAGAAGCGGAAGAAAAGCAACCCCTTCCCCCCGTGGAGAGCGGGCACGACAGGATCTCAGCAGTGGATGTAGCTGGAAGTGAAGTCTCAGACAACTCTCGCTGGCAATTCTCCGGTGAGGATGATGAACGAGAAGTTGCGCTGGAAGCTCCAGAAATCGAGGCGGAACAGGTTTGGGAACCAGAAGCAACTGAAGTTGGGCCCCGCAAAGAAATCAGGTGGCCTGCCTTGTTGGCGGGCGCAGGGATTGGTGTTGCTGCAACGTTGCTAGCAGTAAACTTGACTGGGGCCAAGCAGAGTTCACCTGCGGCAGTTCCAATTCCATCGGCAACTCAGCAGGCGACGGATCAAACTGTGACAGTCGCGCCTGTGGAATCTGCCGAGGTGGGTGAAACTTTGGAAGCAACAGGCACCGTGGCAGCCTATGACTTGCTGCCGGTGCTACCACAAGCCAACGGTTTGCAAATCAAGCAGGTGTTGGTGGCGGAGGGAGATGTGGTAGAAAAAGGTCAGACGATGGCGGTTTTGGACGATTCGGTGCTACGATCGCAAATTGCCGAAGCGCTGGCAGGAGTACAATCGGCCAATTCTACGGTAGAACAAGCCGAAGCTCAGGTACAGCAAGCCGAGTCAGCTCAACAAGAAGCCCAAGCCGGCGTGGCTCAAGCCCAAGCTGGCGTTGAAAAAGCCATCGCTGACGCAGCGCAAGCCAGAACAGGCGTCGGGCAGGCAAGGGCCGGTGTGGAACAAGCTAAAGCCGGTGTCACTCAAGCTAAAGCCGGCATTGCCTCCGCTCAGGCTAAATTAGATCAAGCTCAAAGAGAAGTAAATCGCACCCAAGATTTGGCTACTCAGGGAGTAATAAGTCAGCAAGATTTGGAAAGGCGAAAGACGGAACGGCAGACTGCTGTTCAAGACTTGAACAAAGCTAAAGCTGACTTGAATACAGCTTTGGAAGAACAGAATAAAGCAGCGGAAGAAGTGCAATCTTCTATTGCTAAAGTAGCTACTGCTGAAGCTAATATCAGTACGGCTAGAGCGGCTCTCGCCAGCGCTCGTGCTAAAGTGAATACTGCAGGAGCGAGTGTCAGCAGTGCCAGAGCAAATGTCGGAAATAACGCAGCAAGTGTCCGCAGCAATGATGCACAAGTCAAACAGTTACAAACTCAATTAGAACAAACTATTGTTCGAGCGCCGGATAGTGGCACTGTGGCTGAAAGAATTGGTCGAGTTGGCGATGTTTCTTCGGGAAGTCAAAAACTATTTTCGATTATTCGGGGAAACAAGCTGGAACTACAATTGAAAGTACCGGAAACTCAGATTTCGCAAGTGCGGCCGGGAACAGCAGTGCAAATTACTTCGGATTCTGACAAGCGGATTAAGTTGTCAGGAACTGTACGAGAGATTTCGCCGGTAGTTGACCCGCAAAATCGGCAAGCTACGGTGAAGATTGATTTGCCGGCAAGCGAGTTTTTGCGATCGGGAATGTTTTTGCGCGCATCGATTTCGACGGCAAAGGCTCAAGGTTTGAAAGTCCCCGCTAAAGCTATTGTGCCGCAATCTGACGGCAGTTCTATTGTTTACAAACTTGTCGGCCAGGACAAGGTGCAGGCTCAACCGGTGGAAGTCGGGGAAATTTCGGGGGGTGCAGTGGGCGATTTGACTGCTGCTAAGGTGGTGGTTAAAAAGGGTTTGAAGGCGGGCGATCGCGTGGTTGTTACTGGGGCTGGTTTTCTTAAGGATGGCGATCGGGTTAAGGTTGGGAAATAGTTATTGGTTATGGGTTATTTTGAGATTCTTGCCTTTTTTTTACCGCAGATGAAGGCAGATAAACGCCGATGAACGCAGATAACCACTGCCAATATTTCGATTACGCACGTCTACGGGGATTGCATAATTAAAGCGATGATATTGAGGTTAATCACCCCCTGATAGTGGATCTACTGATAACCAATCGTGGCTATAGAACTCATTTAGGATCTTAGCTCATACTCATTTTTTATGAGATCCCGTAGAATCTGATCCCCCCTAACCCCCCTTAATAAGGGGGGGACAAGATTCTTCTCAAAGTCAACCCCTACTCCCCTTCTTAAGGGG
>NZ_JAUBUJ010000115.1:0-25720 GCF_036705405.1 Microcoleus sp. B13-B6 | reverse complement strand
TTGGGGATTTTTCTCAAAGCTTTGTGGGATACCACCATACTCTGGGACCTGTCTGATGAGTGTGCTATATTCAGATTGTTGCCGATTGTCGGGGATTGTCTGAATTAAAAGTATCAGATATCAAATATGCGTGATGATATCTCGGACGGTTGTTTGTGTAATAATACGTATAATTGCTAAAGTTTTTTTTCATCGATTAAGCTATGGAGATTATTGCCGAGACCGCGAATTTAGGGAGCGTGGGTGCACTGTTTGGGCCAAGGTTCCCCACATTAGGGTTGGCAGAGTCGATCGACAGCTCGATCGTCTCATTCTTTTTGTTTGACCGGTGAATTATTGTCACCGAATCAATCGGATGGCAAAAGAAATCTTTGACAGGATGCCAAATCTCGCATCGCCCATCTCTGGCCCATCTCTCGAAGGCATTCGGAAAGAAAAAGTCCGATCGAGCAGAATTCTCTCTGTGTACTACCCGGAGACAGAACTTTTTGCCCGTTAATTTAGGTGTCAGAGTGCATCTATGCGATTCTAGCTTCAAGCAACTGCGGTATCTCCACCCGACGCTTTTTGCAGCCTGAAAAATGGGCCCCTGGGCGATGGGGCGCAAGTCGAGCCAAGAATTGAAGAGGGAAGTGTGACCTAGATCACAGGCAGTTGCCAAACAAATTGCTAAGCCTCTTTAAGTCCACACACTTAGAATCGAGATTACTACAGTGGCTTCTATAATTGTGTTTAAATGTTGTTCTGAAGCTGTGTTGTCCAGTCAGCAGAGCCCCCTAGACAGATTCATGCTTTCGGTCTGGTTTATTTCACTGTAATGGTCGCTGTTGGGTGTTGCACCTTAATTTAGATATTTCCTATGGTTAAGTTAGGTCAATCCTCCTTTCGCCGTATTTTACTGTCGCGGATTTTGTTGCTCAGCGTACCGGTTCTACTGGTGGGGGAGTATGTTACCTATCGCAAGGCACGCTCGACACTTCTGGAAACTGCTCGTCAAAACTTGACAGAAAGTGCAGTCAGAAAAGCAGACACTATTGAACAGTGGGCGAAATCGCTGAAGTCGAATCTGATCGGCGCTTCCGAAAGCTCGATGTTGCAGTCGGTAGATCCGAAGGATTATCAAAAGTTTATCGCGCAATTAGGGCAGCGGTTGCCAGCGCAGGTTGATTGCTTGCAATTGACTAACTTAAAGACAAATCAAGTGATAGCAAGCACTTGCGGGCAGCAGCCGATTCAGTCGTTGCCGGCAAAATTTTGGCCGCCCGTACAGCAGCAGCAAACGCTGCTGGACGACAAGAGCGTTTACATCAGTCTGTCCTTACCTCCGCAGCGCCAGGCGACAGCAAACGATCAGAAGGTGGCTTTGGGGGCTGATGATTTTCCCGATGCGGGTAAAGAAGGCTCCGATAGCCAAGCGAGTTTGGTGTTGAGCGCTCCTGTTTACATTCGTCGGGGCAATACCCTGCAGTTGAGTTATGCTTTGAGTTTGCAGTCTGCCTTGCCTGTGCAAACCAGCGCTCCCAAGGGTTCTCTAGCCGGCTATACGGTGGCGATCGACCAAGATGGGACAATTTTGGCGCACCCTAATGTCAACCGCGTGGGCCGCAATATCGACCAAGAGGCAGATGCCGCTCGACTAAAAAGTATTGTCAAAAGGGCGATCGCCGGCGGAACAGCTTTTCTCCACCTATTTTCCTTTGAAAGAAATGGTGTAGAGTTGCTAGCAGGATACGCCGCTATCCCGAGTCCTTCAACTACACATGAGAACAGCAAGTGGATTATTTTAGCTGTCTCTCGTTTAGATTACGCTCTCTCAGGTTTGGAAGAAATTCAGCAAGTTTTATTTAATTTAATTGTAGGTTTGGTTGCTGCTAGTATCATCGCGACTTTATATCTGTCTCGCGACTTGGCGCGTCCTGTGGAAAAACTGAGAGACTACGCCATGAAAGTAGATACGGAAGCGTCGCAGACAGTGCCCCAAGATTTCCAAATTAGGGAATTTAATCAACTATCAGAAGCACTAAACAGCATGGTGCAGGGCCTCAGATCCAGGGCAAAAGCATTGGAAGTCGCCACCAAGGAAGCGCAAGTTGCCAATCAATTAAAAAATGAATTTTTGGGCAATATTTCTCACGAATTGAGAACGCCGCTCAACGGGATTATTGGTTTTATTCAAATTGTGCGGGACGGCTACTGCGATGACCGAGATGAAGAAATGGAATTTTTACAGCGCGCCCACGACTCGTCCATGCAATTGCTCAATATTATTAATGATATTTTGGACATTGCTAAAATAGAAGCCGGCACCTTTTCCATGATGTTAGAAGTAGTTGATATTACTCAGGTACTTGAAGACGCGATTGATTTGCAAGCGGCTCAAATTGAGGAAAAAGGCTTGAAGTTAAGTTTGCCAGATCCTCACGATCCGATTATTGTTCATGCCGATCCAGAGAAGCTCAAACAGGTGTTTTTAAATGTTTTGAGCAATGCCGTTAAGTTTACAGAGTCGGGCAGCATTAGTATATCTGTGCGGCTAGAATCGAGGACTAATTCTGCTAGTTTTAACGGCAGTGGGGAAAGTAAAACGGGTCCCAGCGGTCAAAGCGATTGGGTGGTGGTGACAATTAAAGATACAGGAATTGGTATCGATCCCGAGCACCAGCAGAAATTGTTTCAACCTTTTGTGATGGCTGATGGTTCTACAACTCGCAGGTTTGGCGGTAACGGTTTGGGCTTGGCTATCTCGCGAAGGATAATGGAATCTATGATCGGAAGCATTACCCTGCACAGCGCAGGCGTGAATCAAGGTACTATGGTGATGATTTCTTTGCCTGTCAATCAGCAGTCAAATTTTTATTTTCACAGCCCGGACTTAGTAACGGAAAAGGGAAATTTCAAAAGTTGAGGACTGATTTTCCCAATCTCAAATCTAAAATCTCAAATCTAAAATGGTATTAGGGGCTGTCCGCCGAGTTCGAGGGATTTGCTCAAAGTGCTGAGAATGCGGATTAATTCGACGGAGGCCGCGCCCGAAGAGGTAAGACAGGGGGTATTAGTTTGCACGCAGTTGAGGAAGCGATCGCACACTCGCCTCAGCGGTTCTACTTGTTCTAAACTCAACACTTCGCGGTGTCTGATGCTTTTTGGCTGCGGCGCGATCCTCTTCGTTGGCGTAGCCCCCGTAGGGGCGGGCTTCGCTAACGCACTTTCAAAAGAGTTATTCTCTTCCCCTCGCCAATCTGAATTGCCGCGCTGCAAAATCAGGGGAGTTTCTGCCGACATTTCGTCAAAAATCAAGGTTCCCAAACTGCCAACAACTGTTAAGCGCCGTTGTTTGTCGGGATTTAGCCAGCACAGGTGAATAAATGCTTGAAATCCGTCGGGATAGGTGAGCGTTACCCAAACTAAATCTGCTAGTTTTTCTGCAGGATTAGTAGTCACCAGTGAAGGAGCAAATTGATTTTCAATTTCTGCAGCTTCTGGATTTATTCCTTCTTCCTGGTTCGCTCTTCCTTCTTCCTTGTTCCTTCTATCCTTTACATCCGTTACATCCGTTACATCCGTTACAGAATCCGTTGCCGAACTTCCTTCTTCCTTGGGAAAAACAGTGCCGATCGCCCTTACTTCAATTGGCGTTTGTTCCAACAAAGTATTGAAAATAGCGATATCGTGAATCGCCAAGTCCCACAGGGCATCAACGTCATGGCGAACCGGTTCAAAATGGGTGCGCTGGGCGTAACCGTAGCGCAATTTTCCGAGTTGATGCTGTTGAATAATTCTTTGGCCTCGATCGACTGCTGGATGAAACAGATAAGTGTGGTCAACGAACAGTTGCCGCTGCTGTTTTTCGGCTAATTGACAGAGTTCTATTGCTTCAGTCAGGTTGAGGGCGAGGGGTTTTTCGGCTAAGACGTGGTAGCCTTGTTTCAGCGCTGCTGCTGCGAGGGTGTAGTGTGTGGAAGCTGGAGTAGCGATCGCCACAGCTTGCAGTCCCGGCAAGGCTTGCACTTGAGACCAATCGGTAGCTAGAATCACCGAGGCATCCAGATTAAACTGTTTTTGAACGGCCGCCAATGAATCTCGATTCGGGTCTACCACCGCTAAAACTTGGCTATTGGGATGTTCGAGAAAGTTGCGAATTAGGTTAACTCCCCAGCGACCGGCACCCAATACAGCTATTCCGATTTTCATTAATTATAATTTCAAAAATCGCACAGTAATTATAGCATATTTTGTTATTATTATCTATGTTTTAACTCAAAAAAATCACTGTTGACTGTTGAATGTTGGCAGTAGTTATTGGTTATTGCTTATGGGTTATTGGTAGCAGCTAACAAATAACCAATAACTGATAACACCAGTCAACAGTCAACCGTCAACAGTCAACAGTCAACAGCCAACAGTCAACAGTCAACTGTCAACTAATTTATTGAAAGCTGCCTGAGCCGCTGCTTGTTCGGCCGCTTTGATCGATCGACCTTTTCCCTCTGCTACCAACTTTCCCTGAATGAGAACTTCTGCGGTAAAACGATCCTCCCCGCCCTGCACTGTCCCGGTTTCTTGCACGCTATATTTGGGCAAAGTTTTGTATTTGCCTTGAGTCAACTCTTGGAGAGCAGCTTTGTAGTTTTGGCGGGCCGGATCGCTGCGGATTTCCGCCGCTAGGCGTTGAAAGTGAGAATCTAGCCAAGGGCGAATTAATTCTAACGTCTGGGTACTCAAATAAAGCGCAGCCAGTACCGCTTCCAAAGCATCTGCCAGCCGGGGTTCAGCGCCTGTTTTGTCTGCGGCGGCGCTGCTGGAAACAATTAAATAGCGATCGAACCCGTAACTTTCAGCGATTTTAGCAAGAATGCGATCGCTCACCAAGATCGATCGAATAGCAGCAAATTCCCCCACTGTACAGTCAGGATAAATCTCAAACAACAATTCCGACGCAGCCAGCCGCACGACTGCATCCCCGACAAACTCTAGTTGCTCGTAATTTGCCTTAGCTGACGCGCTCGCATGAGTCAAAGCTAAATCGAGGAGATGCCATTTTATCGAAGCATTCTTCGTCAGTCCCAATTTTTGAATTAATGTTTCAAGTTGCTTTTGGCGACCCGGATAAATCATACCATTTTAGATTTTAGATTTTAGATTTTAGATTTTAGAAGTGGGAATCACGGATGACTATCCGGGTTTGGAGCTTTTCAAAAGTTGCATTATTTTTTTTAACTGGTATCAGATTCATATTAATAAAAAAAAATTAGTTGACAGACTAAATATTCCTCCCGGTGCTTATGGTGCACCTTACCCAAAATCTTCCTCCGGGTGTGCAGTGCACACCTTTCCCAACATAAAACAGGTCGAAAGGATTTGTTGACCTGATTCCCAAGCGGTAATTTTAATTAAATGGGGGGGGAAAAAGTCGGACATAAGCCGGGTTCTGTTCTCTCAACTGCAAGCAGTTTTCGAGGGCAGTTATCTATCTGGGACGCCTGTTACCAGACGCCTCAAGCGGTACCAAAAAACGGAACTGGTAAAAAACCAACCATAGTTCCTCCGACCTTGCTCCCAACTGGGGTTTACCGAGCCAGCACCTCTCGATGCTGCTGGTGCGCTCTTACCGCACCTTTGCACCCTTACCAAATTAGTGGTTGCTTCCCAGTCAAAAATCCTCAGTTACTTCCTAATGACCAATGACTGCTGACTAATGACTAATTGGCGGTATCTTTCTGTGGCACTATCCTCACGATCGCTCGCACTGGGCGTTACCCAGCAAGTTTGGTTTTTCGGGAGCCCGGACTTTCCTCAGACAAGCTTCCGCTAATCCGCAACCGCCTGCGCCTACTTTTTCCCCAGATTTATTGTACGCGATCGTTCGTCAATCAATTTGGGATTTGAGATTGAATATTTTAACTTGTCGGCCACTTAATTTGGACATTTGTGTTTATTCTCACATCTGGCACTGTTGTCAATAAGCTTTTTATGAACAGGCTTTCCGGCCTGTTCCACAATAAAATTCATCTCTTGTGGAACAGGCCGGAAAGCCTGTTAAGCGAGAATGGTGCAACATCTCAGTTTATTCAAACTCTTGTACGGTGGGCCCGAAAGCCCGCCCAACAATTAAATTTCCCTGCAACTCCCCTTAAAATCACTCACGGATGAATCTGGAGGCCCAAAAGTTGGGAATTATCATGCCAGGATTTATGGCAGGGATTCAACTAGGGGCAGGAAACCTTTTTACATAAAAGGATTTTGGATTTTTCAATCTTCAATCCCCAATCTCAAATCTTCAATTCGGTTACTTTAATGAGTCATCTTTCACAGTAGAAAAATTATCAAACCAGCCGCGTCGCCAGAAAAAGTAAACTAAACCAGAGGCGATTCCTACCATCACCGCCCAACAAAGCGGATAGCCAAAATACCAATTCAGTTCCGGCATATTCCAAGGCGATTTCTCTGTATTGAAATTCATCCCGTATACTCCCGCCACAAAAGTTAGAGGAATAAAGATACTCGAAATCACCGTCAGCAATTTCATGATTTCATTCATTTTATTACCAACCGAAGACAAGTAAACATCCATCAAACCAGAAGACAACTCTCGATATGTTTCCACCATATCCATCACCTGCACTGTGTGATCGTAACAGTCGCGCAGGTAAATTCGCACCTCTGGACTAATCAAATCACTGCTATCTCGAATCAAAACATTAATTGCATCCCGCTGCGGCCAAATGGCGCGGCGCAGAGTCAGCAATTCTCGCCGGATTTTATAGATTTTTTCCAGGGTTTTGCGGGTGGGGTTCACCACCACTTCATCCTCTAATTCTTCAATGCGCTCTCCATAAACTTCTAATACAGGGAAGAAGCCATCTATAATCGAATCTAACAGAGTATAAGCCAGATAATCGGCTCCGTGTTTGCGAATAGTTCCTTGTCCTTTACGAATGCGATCGCGCACGGGTTCAAAACAATCATAGTCCGGTTCTTCCTGAATAGTTAACAGGTAATGTTTCCCCAAAATTAAACTAACTTGTTCTTTATGAAAATTCTCTGAATTCGGCTTAAGTATCACCATCCAGGCAATGATTAAAATGTGATTTTCGTAATCTACAACTTTTGGGCGCTGTGGGACATTAACCACATCTTCTTGAGCCATAAGATGCAAATTAAACACTTTACCCATTTGGCGCCAAGTTTCTTTGTTTCCTAACCCCAACATATCAACCCAAGAAACAGATGCTGTATCTAAATAGGCCGAAGCGTCTTGAGGATTTGCCAATTTACCGCGAGTTGCGGCTGTTTCGCAATAGTCAATTAATACAATCTCCGGAGGCGGCGCATCGGGTTCTAAGTCGAGAGTTCCCGGCGGAGCCCCCGGATCGTCATAAAAATAGTCAACGTAGGAATCATCATCATCCTCATCATCTTTAATTGGTTGTGCAACTGCATTAGAAGTATGTATGCTTTTGTATACCATGCTAATATTCCTGACTTTTACAACCTTTAATTAGATTATCATTTTTATGGTGCAACTACCACTTACCAATGACTCATTACCTCTGCCGAATTGGAATCTCGATCGCAAATTCAGTTCCCTCTCCCGGCGCCGAAATGCACTGCAGCGTCCCTCCGTGTCTTTCCACCACAATCTGATAGGAGATAGACAGTCCCAAACCTGTACCTTTGCCTACTGGTTTAGTAGTAAAAAACGGGTCAAATACCCGACATTTAACAGACTCTGCCATTCCACACCCGTTATCGGAAATTACGATCGCCACCCGATTATTCTCCAACACCTCCGTGCGAATCCGAATCCAAGGCAATGTGTCACAACTTAAAGGTAAACTAGCAAAATCTTGCCCTTCCTCTTCCACATAAGTCGCCAATTCCCACTTCCTCTGCCTGACATTCGCTAAAGCATCAATAGCATTATTTAAAATATTCATAAACACTTGATTTAACTGTCCCACGTAGCACTGTATCTGCGGCAATTTCCCATATTCTTTAACTATTTGAATAGGACGATTTCTACCATTTTCTTTAATCTTGTGTTGCAAAATTAACAGAGCACTCTCTATTCCTTCGTGAATATTAACACGCTTAAGATCGGATTCTTCCAGGCGGGAAAAGTTACGCAAAGACAGAACTATTTGGCGAATTCGATCGGCTCCCGTTTGAATTGAAGTCAGCAGTTGCGGGAAATCCTCTTTCATGAATTCCAGTTCTATTTCTTCTGCCAAATCTTGGATAACCGCAACAGGTTCCGGGTAGTATTCCTGGTACAAACTGCACAGTTCCAGCAAGTTTTTGGCATACTCACTAGCGTAAGTGATATTACCGTAAATAAAACTGACAGGATTATTAATTTCGTGAGCAATTCCCGCCACTAGCTGTCCCAAACCCGACATTTTTTCCGCTTGAATTAGTTGAGCTTGAGTCCTGCCTAATTGTTTCAATGTTTGCTCTAGCTGGCGATTTTTATGTTTTAATTGAGCTTCGGCTTGTTTGCGCTGGGTAATATTGCGGGCTAGAATAATAATCTGATCGGAATTAAACGGCAACAGTCGGGCTTCATAAGTTTTTTCTCCTTCCGACATGGAAAGCGAATATTCTATATCGATTGAATTTCTGGTTGCGGAAATTTCAAAGATTGCTTGGGCAAATTGACCGGCGACATTGGGTGGCAATATGTCTGTGATGCGTTGACCAATAAAATGTTCGGGAGGTACGTATAAACTCGAAGAAGTTCCTGACAAATAATCCACGATTATACCGTCAGCATCTAGTCGAAAATACAAATCAGGCAAAGCGCGAAAAACAGCTTCTAACTCTAAAGTTTTTTGGCGCAATGCTTCCTCGGCGTAGTACCGATCGCTAATATCAAAAATCACCCCGTCCAAATAGCAAACGTTTCCATCTGCGTCGAACACAGGAGAACCTTTATCCCACACCCATTTAACCGTGCCGTCTGCTGCTAGCAAGCGGTATTCCAAGTTATAAGACTCTTTGTTTCCTATGGCTTGCCGAATAGTTGCTTCTACTTTGGCCAAATCTTCCGGGTAAATAATGCTAGCAAAAGTCCGGCATCTCCTGTCCAAAAGCCAAATAAAATCTGCCGCATGGTAGCCCGTTAATAAGTAAACGGCATCGCTAATAAAATTAGTCGAAAAATCGCACCTCCAGCGATAAACCACTCCGGGAATATTAGCTACCAAAGACCTAAATCTGGATTCACTTCTACGCAAAGCTGCTTCCGATTCATGTCGTTCGGTAATATCGTGAGCGAAAGCTAGCACTGCAAATACATTACCTTCAGCGTCGCGCAGGGGAAGTTTTTGGGTATCAAAAATATGTACTGAACCGTCAGCAAGAGTTGCCGGATCGCAGGGATTGTGGATGATTTCGCCGGCCAGTACAGCAGAGTCGTCTGTGCGGAAGCCTCGGATATTTCTGGCCCAATTCCCAAACACGAGTTCTTCTGAAAATCCTAATTCTAAATCTGATTTGCCAATTATCTCTTCGACTGTTTTGCCGATCGCTTGAGCGAAACTCCTGTTGGCCAAAATACAGCGAAAATTTTTGTCTTTGGCCAAAATCCAGTCGCTAGTTTTGTCTATTACTGTACGCAGGAGTTGTTCTGAACGTTCGGTTTTTTCCAAAGACGCCTGCAGTTCTAGTTCTAGGCACTTGCGACCAGTAATGTTTTCAAAAGCAACACCGACGCAGTTGTTGGGTAATGGAAAAGCTTTAATAGAAAAAGCGCGAGTTATTCGACCCCCTTCATCGCACTCAATATCTTCAAGTTCTACGGCTTTCTGGGTGCGAATTACCGAAGCAAATGCTTGGGGAATATTTTTCGCTCGCAGGTGGGGAAAAATCTCGTCGATTGTCATACCCAAAACATCCGCCATTTCTAATCCGGTAAATAGGGTAGCTGCAGGATTGGATGCGATCGCCCTGAGAGTGCTGTCATCGTCTATATTTTCTAAATGGTAGACGTACAAACCAATTTGCATATTCTCGACAATTTGGTCGTAGAGGCGCACGCTTTCGTCTACCTGCCTGCGTTCGGTAATATCTTCAGTAATCCCCAAAACGTACTGAGGACGGCCTGTGGCGTCGAGAATTGGCACTTTGCGGGTGTGCAGTATTCTCATACCTTTGTGGCGAGTTTGGATCGGCTCTTCGCCTATGTCTTTAACAGTAGATTGGTTGTGCTCACCGGTCAATATTTCCCTGTCTTGAGCAGTAAAAACATCAGCTTGTTCTTTGGGGTAAATATCGTAGTCATTTTTGCCGATCGCCTCTTGAGAAGTAACACCTGCGATCGTTTCTCCCGCTTTATTCCACAGCACAAATTTCAGCGAAGAAGCATCTTTAGCAAAAACTCCCACCGGCAGATTTTCTACTACGGAATTTAGAAACCCTCTAGCTGATTTTAATTCAGCTTCTGAACGCTTGCGTTCGATGCCTAAAGCAATGACATCCGCAACCGATGCTAAAGTTTCCTGAAACGGTGCTGTCAGCGGCTGGCTGCTGATAATTACCATTACTCCCACCAGCCGTTCTTCGACTATTAAAGGGTAGCCGGCGAAGGTGAGAATTTGCTTGGGAATTGGGCAATTTGTCGGCTTTTGACTGGCATTGATAATTGCTACTTCGGAACTTTGCTCATCTGTTGCTTTTGCGGATTCTTCCTCTGGGAGTCCAAAATTGTTCAGTTCAAATCCGCAGTCAAATTCCGGTTTTTGCTGTTTGGCTATAAAGTTAACCTTACTTTCAATAAACCTAGCCCGATCGTCTGTGCGGCTGTAGATTCCCGATGCTGCTTGCAATTGGCAAACATTATGTTGAGAGTTGAAAGTCCAAATTTCAGCCGAAGCGACATCGAGATTTCGCACCATTGCCTCGCAGCAGGGAAGCAGGATATCTTCAGGGTGTTTGGTGAGGGCAATACCCACATCGGCTACCATTGCTGTGAGGCGAGAAGCTTGGGCTTTTTCTGCTTCCAACCGTTTGCGATCGGTGATATCTTCCACCAAAGAAAGCACGGTAAAAGTGTCGCCGCTGCGAATAATCGAGTTGAACCAGCGACACCAAATTACCTGTCCGCTTTTAGTATAGTTGCGGTTAATTGAAGTATTGCCGTTGCCAGTGGCTAGTTCAAGCTCGATCGCGCTTACAGCCTCTCGATCTTCCTCGCAAATCAAAGCCAAATCGCCGAACTGCTTGCCCATCATATCATCGGCTGTCCAGCCAAAGATTTCTTCGGCACGTTTCGACCACTGAACTATCCGAAAATCTTCATCCCAGCCCACCATTGCCAGGGGACTGTTAGCTGCATTCAACCACAGTAAATGGTTCGATCGGCGCAACTGTTGAGTTTTCTGCTGCTGCCAGCGGTAATGCCTGGTGATATCTCTACCGACGCCCAAAACCCGCATCTGCTTGCTAGAGGCATCCACCGCTGGCGTGTAAGCAGTTTCGTAAATTTTAATCCCGCCGTCTGCCGTCGTCACCTCATGAATTGCCAGCCTTGTTTCCCCGGTTATAAATACTTGTTGCAGGCAGGAATCAATCTGCGAAATTATATTTTTGACAGCAGCATTATTGGGATATAATTTTAATAATTCCTGATTAGTTTTGTTGACTATTTCAGCCGGCTCCAATCCCATCCAAGCAGCAGCGACTGGATTGATCGATAGGTAATTTTGCTGTCGATCGCACTCTAGGAAAGCATCAACAGAGTTAGAGAAAAAAGACTGAAACGAGTTGATAACTTCCTGCATGGGTATTTTTTCATGAGAAAAGCTTAGTATTGTGGAAACCTCGTGTCTTTAGACTCATATGTTGCCCCATTTTCAATAAGCTTTTATGGGCGGGCGGATGCCCAACCCACAAGAAATTAAATCTTTGTGGAACAGGCATCTTGCCTGTTCTTGAGAATGGTGCAAGATGTGAGTAGACCGATCGAGGAAAACACTCATCAGGCAGTTTTAACCGCCTTGAATATTGATTATTGCTAGAGGGGGCTACTTCGACACTTGGTACTTTTATGATCTACTTTCAACGGAAGAATTACCGTTTCAAATATTTCACGCGCGATCGCCTAGCAGCTTGGGCTTACACCCATATTTTTGATAACGTAATCAGTTAAGACGATAGCTAGTCAACTTTCTCTTTTGATTAGGGCATAAAGCCCCATCTGTTGAGAGCGGGGTGCTGACTTGCTTAAGCTCTAAAATTTTCCTAAAGTTAGTTTAACCCACTCAAATCTTTTTGGACACTTTACTACTGCGTTTCCCAGTGCAATTTTCGGCGCTGTTCCCTATAATACAAAAATTTTAAATAAATAGTATTTTTGGGAATATAGCTTAATAACAGCAGATGGTCTTTTTTTACACCAGACCCAGCGGATACAAAAGCGAGATGGATAGACGGGGAGACGGGGAGGTGGGCAGAGGTTAATCCACAACCTGCGAGAAAAATCCTTAAGAAATGCCCGACAGCTTAGTGATTCCCAATTCCCAATTCCCGATTCCCAATTCCCAATTCGGTAATCTGAAAGCGGTTTGGCAGTACCCGAAGCAAAGAACGCAAGCCGTGCAAAGCCATGTAACATAAAGATTGCGATATTTTTCTATGTAATATGGAACTATTAGATACCTTGATTGTGGGTGCGGGTATTAGCGGTTTGAGTTTGGCGCACGCACTTCACAAGGAAGCAACGAATCCATCCTCGCTAAAGATTTTAGTCGCTGAGAGTCAGGGACGTGTGGGCGGGAACATCACCACTGTGACAGCGGGGGGGTTTCTCTGGGAGGAGGGCCCGAACAGTTTTTCGCCGACGCCGGAATTGATGAAGTTGGCTGTAGATGTGGGATTGAAGCAGGAGTTGATTTTTGCCGATCGCAAATTGCCTCGTTTTGTGTATTGGCAAAAAAAGCTGCAACCGGTGCCGATGACTCCACCGGCGATGATTCAGTCTCAGTTGCTGAGTTTTCCGGGGAAACTGCGGGCGTTGTTCGGGGCTTTGGGGTTTGTCGGGCCGGCAATGGGCGCTGGACTTTCGCAGCAGCGTGACGAGGAAACTGTTTCTCAATTTTTCCGCCGTCATCTGGGCCAGGAAGTGATGCAGCGGTTGGTGGAACCTTTTGTTTCTGGGGTTTATGCGGGCGATCCGCAACAACTTAGCGCGGCGGCGGCTTTTGGCCGGGTAGCAAAGATGGCCGATCTGGGTGGCGGGCTGATGGCGGGGGCGCTGCTTTCTGCTAGGAAAAGACCCCCCCAACCCCCCCTTACCAAGGGGGGGCTAAAGACTGTTGCAGACCCGAATGTGCCTAAGACTAGGCCGGGGGAGTTGGGTTCGTTTAAACAGGGGTTGAAGGCTTTGCCAGAGGCGATCGCTGCTGAATTGGGCGATCGAGTGAAACTCAACTGGCACTTGACTCGCCTCCAGCGTACACAACGCGAAACTTACATTGCTGTATTCTCGACGCCCGACGGACAGCAGGAAGTTGAGGCGCGTACCGTGGTTTTGACCACACCGGCTTATGTTACAGCCGATTTGTTGCAGCCTCTGCAACCAGAAGTTAGCAGCGCTTTACAAGCTTTTACTTATCCTACGGTTGCCTGCGTTGTGTTAGCATATCCGCACTCTGATGTCAAGGGTAAATTAGTAGGTTTTGGAAATTTAATTCCGAGGGGGCAGGGAATTCGCACTCTGGGGACGATTTGGACATCGAGTTTATTTGCCGATCGCACGCCTGCGGGCTGGCACACTCTCACCAGTTTCATCGGCGGGGCTACAGACTCGGAAATTGGCAATCTCGACTCAGAAGAAATCGTTCGGGAGGTGCACCGAGATTTGTCTCGGATTTTGCTGAAACCAGATGTGCCGCAGCCAAAAGTTTTAGCGGTGAATGTGTGGAAGCGGGCGATTCCTCAGTACAATTTGGGGCATTTCGATCGCCTGCAACAAATCGATGAAGGCTTAAAATCTTTGCCTGGGCTGTATTTGTGCAGTAACTACGTTGGCGGCGTGGCTTTGGGAGATTGCGTGCGAAGGGGTTTCGATCTTGCACCAGAAGTGGGCGAGTATTTGCAGAACAAACAATCAGATACTCGATCGATCTGAATTATGGCGTGGGAGGGCGGGTTTACGAATATCGAGGATGTGAATCAGAGATATTGGTGAACCCGCCCCCTAGATCGGAATGGCGGATGCTACTAGGTTGTTGGCTCAAACTTGTAACCCACCCCCCGGACGGTTTGAATCATCGATATTTGAGTGGCATCTGGTTCAATTTTGCGGCGAATTTGACCGATATGGACATCCACCACGCGATCGGCTCCTACATACTCGTAGTCCCACACTTCATGCAGCAATTCCGATCGCCTCCAAACGCGACCGGGTTTGCTGGCCAAACAGTACAGCAGATCGAATTCTAAAGCAGTCAAAGCAACTATCTGACTGCCGAGAATTACCTCGCGGCGAACCGGATCTATTAGTAGCTCTCCAAAAGTAAGACTTTGTTGTTCGGCGGGAGTAACAATGCGTTTGCGCTTCAAAATTGCTGCAACGCGAGCTCCAATCTCTACAAGACTAAAAGGTTTAGTAATGTAGTCGTCAGCACCTTCGGCAAACCCTTTCATTTTGTCAGCTTCATCGGTTCGGGCAGTCAGCATCAACACAAACACGCCCGTGCGTCTTTGCATTTCTTGACACAGTTTGTAGCCAGTTGTATCTGGTAAATTTACATCTAGAACTACTAAGTCAGGATTGAGTTGCTCAAATAATTCCAGACCAGTCTCACCGTCCTCGCCAGACTCAACTTGATAACCTTGCTGGCTCAAAAAACGGTGAATTAAATTTCGGATTGCCGGGTCGTCATCAACCACAAGGATTTTTACAGGGGCCATGACCACAAGTTTGCTTGAAGAATTAGGCAAGAAGATTCAGCCATAATAATAGAAAACTGGATACAAATCTCGAAAAAATTGAGCTTTTAATAGTTATAGCCATATTTATAACCTACGCAAGATTTCGGGCAATAAATCTCCGGGAACTTTGGATAAGGCTAAATTTTGGCCGGGCAGCCCACATTCACTATAGAAAGCTCTAATCGTTTTGACAATATAGCTCAATGCTGTTTGCCGGGAATCAGCAGCTTGGGAGTTTGCCGGGGCTTGCAGGTTGAGTTTATCCCCATATGTTAACCCTTTGTCATTGAGATATTGTCCCCATTCGGCGCACACTTGCAACTGGTGGTGCAGTGCTGCTTCTAGATGCCTTGTCTGTGCGACTTTGTTAGCGGCGAAATCTGGGTCTGTGGCTAGTTGATAGTGGGCTAGTCCGAGATTGTTACGGGCGGCCAAGGCGTCAAAAGTGAGTTTGGTTCGATCGATCTCTCCGGCAATATCCAGGGCGGCTTCGTAGGCGGTAATCGCCTGCTGCAATGATTCCGTCCGCGCCTGTTTCTGCTGGAAGTGGTTCGCCAAATGCCAATAAGCGGTACCGAGATTATTGTAGGTGGCGGCTGCTGCTGCGGGTACTAATTCTCTGGTGCGGTATTTCAATGCTTCGCGGTAGGCGGAAATCGCCCTGACTAGCAAGGGTTCTGAGGGTTGGTGCTGGGCGAGGTTCCAGCAGGCGGTACCGAGGTTGTTTTGCACTCCGGCATAGTTGAGGGGTTCTCGTTCGGGACTGTAACAGGAGAGGGCTTGGGTGTAAGCTGCGATCGCACTTTGGAGATATACGATCGGCTCACCATCTTGAGCTAAATTCCAGTATGCTGTCGCCAAATTATTCTGAGCAGCAGCGTACTGCTGAGGCTCCACGGCGGGGTCTAGATCCAGCAGCGCTTGTTGGTAAGCTGCAACTGCGTGCTGCAAGTTCTCTGTCTTGTCTCGATAGCGGGCTAAATCGGCCGAGGCGATTCCCAAATTTTTGTTTAATCTAACGCGGGTTTGGGGTACGGTTTCGGCATCTGTTCGGTTCAAACCTTCAAGGTAGAGGGCGATGCTGCGTTCAAGGCTGGATACTGGATCTGAGGCGTTGAGGGCATTGGTGCGATCGCGCGACAGCATCCAGTAGAGAGTACCGAGATCGTTGAGCAAATCGGAAATTGGCGGTAGGCTGTTGGACTCCTGGGCGTACTGAGTTAAATTTTCTGTCAATTGGGCAATCAGCCGCGCGCATTCCTCAGTTAGTGGTTGATTTTGCTGCGAGTTACTGTCAACGTCGAGATAGGCAATCACTTGTTCGATCGCGCGAATGGCGATTGTCAGGTTTTGCTCTGAAACGTCTCCGCCCAGAATGCGATCGCGGTAGTAATTTCCCAAACCGTGATAAGCCAAAGCCAATGCTTCGGAACAACACTGATGTTCTTGCAGCAGTTCGATGTATTGCAGGGTTTGCAGCGGCAGAAAATTCTCCTCTGATGCAGCATCATTTTCTGCTTCCAAATCCTCTGAAGCCGCTGCTAGCACCAAATCTGCCAGTTGGACGGATTTAGAATCTGGCGCTGGGGACGGGGGATGGGAAATTGGTGGGGATTGTTCCTCATCTGTCAGTTGGACGGATTTAGAATCTGGCGCTGGGGACGGGGGATGAGAAATTGGGAATTGTTCGTCGGGAATTGGGGATTGTCCAGACAAAGAAGATATTAAAAGTTTGTTACCAAAGTCTCCGCTGTCCCGCAAGTTTCGCAAGTCTCCTGAGTTCCCGAAGTCCTCAAAGTGCCCGAAGTCTTCCTTAGCTGGAGTTGGTTCGCCTTCAAACTCAAATACTCCGGTTCGCCAGTGCCAAAATTCTGGTGCCGATTGCTCGATCGAACTTAGCCAGGGCCGCGACACCCACAGCAACAGAGCAGACTCGCACAATTGCAGGTTTGCTTCAATGTCCCTCAAATAGCTCAGGAACGACCACTGCACGGCTGCTGACTGCCTGGTCAGGTGTTCTGCCCCGATAATTTGAAATCCCGGCAAACGGCTGTAGCTGCCTCTGTTTTGTGGCGGTGGGTGTTGGGTCAGCCACGCGGCGATCGAACCCCAAGGATTTGGATCGCTCAAGTCGAGTTCCAAACTGACAAATCGGGGGTAGTCGATCCGAGGATCGGAGCCTGCGCTCTCTGCGACTAATTCTGTGTGCAAGCGGGCTGCCAGACAGTCCCGCAAGCACAAGTCGTCGCAGGCGGCGATAAAAATTTGACGGCGTAAATTGAGGTCGATCGCCTGTTTCAAGCGTTGGTAGATCAGCTTGTTCGAGCTAGAAACTTTTTGGGAAGGAATAGACATCAGGATCAGCCGATTTTAGATTTTAGATTTTAGATTTTAGGTTTTAGATTTTGGATTGTAGATTTTAGATTGTAGAGTTGAGAGTTGAAATCTCGATCGCTCATAACTCACAACTTGCGCCCCGAAGGCAGTCAATCGATTTGAGATTTTAGATTTGAGATTTTAGATTGAAGCCTTGACCGCACGGATAAATTCGGGGGCTCCTTTATCGGATACAGGTTTTTTATTTCTGGGCCCTGAGTCTGCTTTCGGAATGAATCCGGGGGCTTGTATCCTGGATGCTTGATTGTCAATCGCACCGTTGATGACTAAAGGAGTGTAGATTTTCAATTGGCAATTTTATGTGGGTGGCAAACCAGTGTGATTAAGTGCAACCCAAGTCCCTGAACCCGACAGCCGAGAGGAAAACACCAAATTTATGCTGGTCTTATTTAGCTTTCCAGCTCGCTCGGCACGCTTCAGGATTGTCGCAACTCCCTGCTTTGTATTGAAACACAAAAACCATGTTGCCTTGGGAAAGGAAAACATGGTTTCTCGAAGGATTATTTAAAATTGCGATTTGAAGCAGCTTTGAGTCTCAGGCCAGTTTTCAGACGGAGGCAGCCACGTACACCAAACCGGCGACTAACATGGCTGCTGCAATACCCATGATGATGTAGTTGCGTTGCTGATTTTTGTTGGGAGGTACGGCTTCATACACCTTCGGCTCTTTAGCAAAGTTGTTCAGGCGTCCATCGTCATCTTTGATGTAAGGCATCAGTCACAATCCTTAATATTTTTGATGTTTACAACTCTACCAAAAAAGCGCCCAGGAAAATTCAGGAATTTATTTGGATGTGACAGTGCCTGTTTGCGGAGAAGAGGCGATCGCGTAATCTTTGATCGGCATTCTGCCTGCTAAGTACGCCATCCGCCCCGCTTCTGCCGCCATTCCCATTGCTTTTGCCATTGCTGGGGAATTTTGGGCATTGGCGATCGCGGAATTAATCAACAGTGCATCGGCTCCCATTTCCATTGCTCGGGCTGCTTCGCTGGGCGTTCCGATCCCCGCATCGACAACCACAGGAACATTTACCGTGTCAATAATTATTTGAATGTTGGCTGCATTGTTGATCCCTTGCCCTGAACCGATGGGCGAACCTAAAGGCATGACTGTCGCACAACCGACTTCTTCTAGGCGTTTTGCTAGCAGGGGATCGGCATTGATGTAGGGCAAAACGGCAAAACCTTCTTTAACTAATTGTTCTGCCGCTTCCAAAGTGCCGATCGGATCGGGCAGCAAATATTTAGCATCGGGAATCACTTCTAATTTGACAAAATTATTGTCTTCTTGCCCTAAAAGTTTCGCCATTTCCCGGCCTAAACGAGCTACTCTAATTGCCTCATCTGCAGTTTGACAACCGGCAGTATTTGGCAGCATCCAGATTTTAGTCCAATCGAGAGCCTCTGCCAATCCTTCATGACCCGGAGCATTTGTTTGCACTCGCCGCACAGCCACGGTAACAATTTCGCACCTGCTAGCGTTGACACTTTGCTGCATTTCTGCGATGCTGCGATATTTTCCCGTCCCCGTCATCAAGCGAGAATGAAAAGTTTTGCCGGCAATAACCAGAGGTTTGTCTAAAGATGGCATTTCTGTATCTACTGGATAGCCAAAAATGCTGTACTCAAGTGCCTCTTCCCAGTTTTTTCTGCCTCCCAGCATTGCTTCAAGCTGCCAACCTTCTTTGATAGTTAGATCGTCGCGGGTAACAGCATATAAAATTTGCCCTACAGTAATTAATTTAGCATCTCGCGGCATATTATTTTTCAACCCGCACTCTACGATTTCTTTAAATTCGCTGAAATGGTCTTCCATTTTGCCAGTCTTCCCTTGTAATGAGTTGAATTTGTTTGCTGTTGGCAACAAAAAATATTTGTTGAATCTGATTTTGGGTATCCCAAAACAGACCTTGTTTGATGCCAGCGTTGATTTTCCAGACATCGTAATTTTCTCGGTTGATGTGAAAAACAACTACTGATGCACCTTGATTTTTGGCCCTGCTGATTCCTTCTTGAACTCGATACCTGATGTTCCTCGTAGATTCTGTTAACTCCTTAAATTCGCAAATCTCACCGTCTATCTCAGCATCGGGCGTTCTCACACCCTCTGCTGCTTGCTCGCTCAACATTCTAACTCTCTTCCCTATTTTAGCCAAAACTTCAGCCAGAAAGATTTCCGAATTATTAAGATTATGTTGTTGGTGAATTAGCACAAATCCGCCAGCTATCTCATCAAAATAATATCGCCGATATTCTGGTTCTGCATTTTCGTAGATGGCTCTGCTTGTTTCGATATATTCTGAATTCACCGTTACTATACTCTCAATGGACTCGGATCGGGTAGAGTTAAAGGTATGAAAGCAAATGTTGAGCAACTGGCTAAAATTGGAATATTTACCAGCTTAAACCAAACTGAATTAGAGCGATTGCAAGAACATACAGCAATTCGCACTTACCGACAGGGAGAAGTTGTGATGTATGAGGGCGATCGCATCCCCGAAAAATTATACACTCTTTTGAGCGGTTCTCTGCGGGTTGCAAAAACAGCGACGGCGGGCAAAGAAACAATTCTCCGCACTTTATTTCAGGGAGATATTTTTGCCGCACCTGCTTTGCTAGGCAACGGCATTGCCCCCGCAACGGTGACTGCAGAAACAGATGTGGAAGTTCTTACCACAGAACGGGAATTTTTGCTAGCAGCAATTCGGGAAAATCCTGAGATTGCCTTGCGAATATTGGCGGTGTTTAATCAGCGGTTGCAGCAACTGCACGAGACTGTGCACGGTTTGGTGTCGGAAAGGGCGATCGTGCGGCTGGCCCGATTTATTCATTACTTTGGCGTCGAGCAAGGTACGAAGCTTGCGGATAATAGTGTATGTTTAGAAAAACGTTTTCCCTACTATCAAATTGCTCGCAGTATTGGAATTACCTACGAAGAATGCGTGCGGTTATTTAAGAAACTCAAGCCGTTTGTCTCCTACAGTCGAGGCGGTAAAATTATTGTATTGGATTGGGAAAAATTGGAGGATACCGCCTCTGGAGATGAAATAGACTAAATGTTAAAATCCCAATTCTTGTAGGGGCGGGTTTTACCAACAATTTACGTCTCAAACTAACAATCTCGTAAACCCGCCCCGCCCCAACTGATGATGCTACGGGACATGATTTCACAAACAATATTTGAGTGCAACTCACTATCTATATAAACCCGCCCCGATTCACGGGCTGTGGGGGGCGGGTTTATGAGATTATTGATTTTAGGCAAGTATGGTTGGTAAAACCCGCCCCTACAGCAATATTTATGGAATTAATGAGGCTCGGAAAGTGTCAAAATAAACGCCAAATTTTCTTCGGCTTTCAAAGCGTGAAGAGCGTGACCGGGCATGAAGACAAATACCCCCGGTTCCAAAACAATATCCTTGCCTTCCAAAGTCAAAATACCCTTTCCTTCGATGACATTAACTGTGGCATTCCGTGCCGAAGAGTGTTCCGAAATTTCCGTTCCTGCAGCCAGACAAAATAAACTGTACTGACAATTATTGTCTTTGACTAAAATTTTGTTCAGCACTCCGGCGGCGGGATATTCAATTGCGTCTCGGAGTTGGATTGCTGAAGATTGTAGCGGTAAAAGAGTAGTAGTCATAGTTTTTGACAATTAATTAATTTGGTCACAAGTCTCGAATTTATCAGTGGCTTCACTTTCTTCCATCGAAAATCGAAAATCGATTGAGTCGGTTAAGATTGTTTTTTGGCAGAGATAACGATGTAGCCTAGATCCTGTTGGTAATGCTGGAAAACTCGACGCATTGCTAAGATACGATCGCGAATTTGCGATCGACTTAAAATATTCCACAAAATCCGCACAGTACCCACAAACCCTTCATCTTGCAGCATTCGCGACAAGTTGAGGAGCCCCATCGCCCCGCTTTGACACTTTTCTACTTGCAAACCCGCGTTTTGGCAAACAGCAATCCAGCCAGACTCAGACAAAGGCGTTGAATTAGCCCGCGTCACTTCTGATAAAGCTTTGTGAATTTCTGATTCTCGGTTTCTAGCTAAAAGTTCGTGAGAAAGAAACTTGCCGCCTGGTTTTAAACGATCGCAAATTCCCGATACAATTTTAGCTTTGCCTGACGGCGACTGCATTGTCAGGATAGCTTCAGCCAACACCCAATCAAACTGTTGGGAAATCCGATCCAAGTGAAAAATATCTCCTTCCACAATTTCCACTCGATCGCTCAAACCCGCTGCTGCAACATTAGCACGAGCGCGGGCCACACTCTCTGGATTTTTCTCCACTCCCACTACTTTTACGCCAAAACGTTCAGCAAGGGCGATCGAACTATATCCAAAACTAGCAGCCAACTCCAAAACAGTCTCCCCAGGCTGAAAATCCGCCCATTCAAATAACTGTTCCGTAGCAAGTTTTCCCCCCGGCCTCAGCATTTTCTTGCCAGCCGCCGCGAGCACTTCATGTCCCGGTGCAGTCTTAAAATTCAGAGCAGTATTGGTCATTGAATTGACCTCCTATTTAACCTTACTCTCAGTTTGCCAAATTTTCTCAAATCTTTCTATGATCTAGCTCATATTCAAATTCTCGTAGGCTGACGAACCCTACAATATCAGGAATTATACCATGTCCGCCCATCAACAATTCGGGCTGTTTTTGATTGCCAACAATGCTTTCTGTCGAAAGCACAAAACCCGTACTCGTTTTAGTAGAACTTATTTCTGTTAATCCTGCCAACGAATTAGAGCTAAATAATTAACTTTTGTTGCGGTGGAACAAGCCTATGCAGGTGCAGTCAGTCGATTTTAGATTTTAGATTTTAGATTTTAAATGTGAGATTTGAGATTTGAGATTTGCTCTACAGATAAATCTTGGAGGTTGAATAAGAGTCTAAAATTTGGGCTACTCACGACAAGAGTCGCGGGTTTGTATCCCTATGCAGGTGCGATCAAAAAAAATCAAAATCCCAGCCAGCAAGTTTTCGAGGATGTCCCGGAACTCTAAAGCAATTGCCGCGCCACTAATACCCAGCAGTTGCATCACATCCCCCGCTTTGAATGACGGGAGGGCGATGAATGACGCGATCGGCAATAATTGATTTATAATCAAGATATATACTCCACCCCAATCATACCGAATCATGCTCGCAGAAGCAAACGCCACACTTTGGCCTAGTCTAATTACTGTTTCAGCATTAATTCTCTACTTCGTTGTTACCATCAACGTCGGCAGAGCTAGATTCAAATACAAAGTTTCTCCCCCGCAGGTGACAGGAAACCCAGACTTTGAGCGAGTGTTGCGAGTTCAGCAAAATACCTTAGAGCAAATGATTCTATTTTTGCCCTCGCTGTGGCTGTTCTCGCAATTTATCAGCCCAATTTGGGGCGCAGGTATCGGCGCAGTTTGGATAATTGGACGCATTTTGTTTGCTTGGGGTTACTATCAAGCTGCCGAAAAAAGAGCGGCAGGATTTGGCATTAGTACCTTAGCTACTTTAGCTTTGCTTGGTGGTTCCTTAACTGGCATAATTATGTCGCTGCTGAAGGTTTGAGCGTAGCTTCCGATAGACATAATTGTTTTTCTACTCGTTTTACTCGTTACCAGGCTCTGCCTGGTAACGCAGATCCGGAGGCTCAGCCTCCAATTTTCCTGCTGAAAAAGCGAGGCAGAGCCTCTCGACAGCGGTTCCCTGGCAGAGCCTGGGAACCAGTTAAATCCAAGTCTTTCAATCACCTTCAGGAGTAAATATGTCAGAAACCAACAAACCCGTATTTGAAATTAACCCGAAACTTTTTCAGCAGCTTGTCGAGTGGCAAGAAAAACTTGAACGAGAAGATGAATTAGCAAGCGAGTCAGAAAACGAGAAACTAACTGAGGTAAAAACTCCTCCCGACAGTGATGAACAGCATTCTCAAACAGATAATTTCTAGCTGGTGGCTAGCAGCATCTTTGGGATTTCCGGCTGCTGTCTCGGCTCAATCGCTGACGCCTAGCCAAATTCAGCAAGTCAATAGCGGTTTGTTTCGTTCTAACTCTCAAGATTTCTTTCAGCAAGGAAATCGCCAACTGGAAAGAGAAATCGCAATCTTGTTGCAAAAAAATGTCGCTTCCGAAGACCAGATTCTGGAGATTGATGAAAAATTGCGCTCTCAGCTTTGTAGGCAAGAATTTAAAATATCGTCGTCGCATTCTGATACAATAAGTGCTGCTCAGATTGCTGATTTTCAGAGCCAATTAAAAGACATTTGCAGACACAATTAAAATGAAAGTGAGGTCAATATTCAAACTTTAGTGCGAATGGATAAGGAGGCAATGGCCAAGTTAAAAACAGCCATGCTGGAAGCGGAAACCGCTGCTCATTTGGCAGCAATCATTATTGATTATACTCATGAGGAAATAATGATAGTTTTTTCTGAGCTAGAATGGGAACAGCAGGCGAGAATTAAGGATATTTGGAAGACAGTATGGACGGGGGGGGTTTATGAAGATTATGGTTAGCCAATTAAAGATGTTGGTGAACCCGCCTCTTGTATCTTGAAAGCGGTAGATTGTGATTGACAGTTGGGTGGGGGCGGGTTTACGAGATTATTGGTTTTAGGCATAAATTGTTGGTGAACCCGCCCCTACGCGATTGGTGTCCGTTAAATCAGGGATTCGAGGCATAATTGGCGGAAATGATCGCCCCGTTGCTCGAAGTTTTGGTATTGATCGAAGCTAGCACAGGCTGGGGAAAGCAGCACTACTTTAGCATGATTTTGTTTGCCTAATTCTGCCGATCGTGGGATTGCTCGTTCCATTGTTTCGACAATTTCCCAAGCGTTGTAATTTGCTTGTGTGAGCCGATCGGCAAAAAGACTCGCCGCATCCCCAATTAGCAGCACCGCAGCAGCTTTCGCCTTGATTGTATCAATCCATGCGCGATCGTCCCCTTCTTTGGCGTCGCCGCCCGCAATTAAAATCGCCGGTGCGCTCACAGAAGCCAACCCGACTTGCGCGGCGTCATAATTAGTAGCTTTGCTGTCGTTGATGAAATCTATGCCTTCCCAAGTGCAGATGTGTTCGAGGCGGTGCGAAACTCCGGGGAATTTAGCGATCGCCCGCGCGATCGCACTTTTATCTATCCCCGCCAAATTAGCTGCCGCTACCGCCATTAACAAATTCTGCAAATTGTGTTCTCCCACCATCCGCAAAGAATCAGCAGGTAGAATTTTCTCGCTTTGAGCGATTACCCAACCATCTTGAATATAGGCTCCAAAATCTGTATTTCCCAACAAATCTTTTTCACCTTTGACACTCGTCCAACACGCATCCGGCCAAACGTCAACTCCTTGCTGCCGCAAACAAGGATCGTCGCCGTTAATTACTTGCAATTCCGACTTTTTCAGCAAATGCGCTTTAATGTTGTAGTAATTTTCTAAAGTTTTGTGGCGGCTGAGGTGATCCGGCGTCAAAGTCGTCAAAACTCCGATGCGCGGCGCTACAAACGGCGAGGATTCTATCTGATAGCTGCTGATTTCTGCGATTACCCAATCCGGCTGTTTTTCGGCTAAAGCTAATTCGCACGCAGCATAGCCAATATTGCCGCAAGCGGGAGCATAAAGCCCGGCCTCTGCAAAAATAGCAGCAATTAAAGCAGTAGTAGTAGTTTTGCCGTTAGTGCCGGTAATTCCCACCCAAGGAGATTTGAGGTAACGCCACGCGAGAGCCATTTCTCCGATTGTTTCAATGCCTAACTCTCTGGCGCGCACTAATGCTGGACTGTCCCAGGGAACACCCGGACTTACTACTATTAATTCTATAGATTCGACTGGTTCAAAAGATTTACCTAACTCCACATGAATTCCTTCGTTAGCGAATTCCTGTTGTTGTTCGAGCAAGTTTGGGGAAGATGAGCGATCGCTCAGCGTTACTTCCCATCCTTCGCGTTTTAGCAGTCTGGCGGCGGCAATTCCTGATTTTCCTAGTCCAATGATATGAGCTATCGGCATAAGTTGTGTGTGTGATGGAGCGAACTTCCCTGGTTTTATAAGTTTATATCTTAACCTTGAATTGGTTGTTGACTATTGGCCATTTAGCTTATTTTTTAAGAGAG
Source organism: Microcoleus sp. B13-B6 (assembly GCF_036705405.1). NCBI lineage: Bacteria > Bacillati > Cyanobacteriota > Cyanophyceae > Oscillatoriales > Microcoleaceae > Microcoleus > Microcoleus sp. B13-B6. The sequence goes on along the minus strand of NZ_JAUBUJ010000115.1, from coordinate 287 downwards.
CGATCGAACTCTGCCCAGACGCGCGCGGTTCGGCAATAATCCTAATAGATTTACTCGTTTTATTGGTAAGCTTTAATGTTATTGGGAGCGATATTTTTAACAAGTAGGTTTCTCAAGTTGGTTTGCCTACAGGCTCGCCCGTTGCCTCCCAAGGCCCGCCAGGGGTTGAAAACCCCTGTCTAACAGCTAAAGTCAGTTAAAACTGAGATATTGCACCATTGTCAGCAACAGGCAAGATGCCTGTTCCACAAAAGATAAATTTTCTTGTGGAACAGGCATCTTGCCTG